>JBBDHW010000026.1 GCA_040880805.1 Acidimicrobiia bacterium
ACCACTCCACGTCCGCAACCACCGACGAAACCGCGCACCACCCGTCACCGCGTGACTTCCCGAGGAACCGGCGGAGCTCAGCGCATCACGAGGTTTGGCGGGCGTTTGCCGTCGAGCACCGCCACTACGCCCTCGCACGCGAGTTGCGCCATGCGCCGGCGTGTTGCCTGGCTCGCGCTGCCGATGTGCGGGAGCAACACGGCGTGCGGTGCAGCCAGCAACCGCGGATGTACCTCGGGCTCGCGTTCGTACACGTCGATGCCCGCGCCGAAGATCGTGCCGTCCTCGAGCGCGATCGCCAGTGCTTCCTCGTCGACGACCGGGCCCCGAGAGGTGTTCACGAGCACCGCGCTGCGCTTCATCAACGTCAGGCGCCGCGCGTCGATGAGGTGGGTCGTCTCCGGTGTGAGCGGAACGTGGAGCGTGACCACATCGGACGCGCGGAGGAGCTCGTCGAGATCCTCGACCCATCCCGTGATGCCGGTGTCGCGCCGCGTGTGGTGCAGCACCTCCATGCCGAACCCGGCGGCGCGGCGCGCAACGGCCTGCCCTATTCGACCAAAGCCGACAACGCCGAGCATGCGGCCGTGCACGTCGACCCCGAGGAACCGGTCCATGCGGAATCCCGACCACCGTCCTTGCCGCAGGTCGGCCTCGGCGTCGGATGCGCGCCGGGCTGCCGCCAGGATCAACAGGAACGCGAGATCGGCGGTGGTCTCGTCGAGTACGCCAGGTGTGTTGCACACCGCGATGCCGAGGTCGGCCGCGGCGGCAACGTCGATGTTGTCGTAGCCCACGGCCACATCGGCAACGACCTGTAGGCGCGGCACGCCGGCACGCAGCAGCGCGGCGTCGATCCGGTCGGTCAGGACGCACACGATCGCGTCGACCTCGGCCGCCGCGGCAACCAGTTCCTCGGGTGTGAGCGGCACGTCGTCGGGATGGGGCGGCACGATCTCGTGACCGGCCGCGACGAGCGGGTCGAGCCCACCCTCAGGAAGCTGCCGGGTAACCAGCACACGCGCCACGGAACGCAGCGTACGCGGCATCATCGACCGGGATGACCCGTTGCGCGGTGAGCGACCTGAATGTACCGTATCGCCGCTCCTGGGCAGCAGGCTGCGGGGAAGCGGGGAATGCGAGCGGACAACGACGGCGAGCTCATCGATCTCCGCGAGGTCGTCGTCGAGCACCGCGCCCAGATCTTCCGGTTCGCACGCTCGTTGACCCGCAGCGACGCCGACGCCGAGGACCTCGCGCAGAGCGCGCTCGTGCGCGCGCTGCAACGCGGTCCCCTCTCGTGCAACGCCGAACAGGCGAAGTGGTACGTGCTGCGTATCGTGCGCAACCTCGCCATCGATCAGGCCCGCGCTCGCGCGCGGATGTCCGTCGAGCCGCATGCGACGCTGCCCGACACACCGGCCCCCGACTCGCTCCCCGAAGAGCTGGTGCTCGGCGCCGCCGACGACGTCATCCCACGCGCCGCATTCGACGGCCTCGAGCCGCAGCATCGAGAGGTGCTCCGGCTGCGGTTCCTCGAAGAGCTCGGCTACGACAAGGTGGCGGAGCGCCTCGACGTCACCGAGCACGCGGCCCGCCAGCGCGTCTACCGCGCGATGCAGGCCCTCCGAGCGGCGCTGCGCTTCCGGCCCACTTGACGTCTGAGGTTCACGGGCTGGGCGCCCGTTCGCGAGTTAGCCCGCGAGCAGTGCGCGCGCGCCCATCTCCACCGAGGGGTGGCGGAGACGAGCGAGTGCACGTGCTTCGATCTGCCGCACGCGCTCACGGCTCAGGTTCACGAGTTGACCCACCTCGTCGGGCGTGCGGGGCTCGCCACGATCGAGACCGAAACGGAGCGTGAGGATGTAGCGCTCGCGCTCGTCGAGCACCGCAAGGAGCTTCTCGATCTCCGCCGGGAGCATGGCCCGCGCCGCGGCTTCCAGCGGCGACTCCGCCATTCGGTCTTCCACGAGATCACCGAGTTCCGTCTCGCCGTCTTCGCCGACCGGCGTTTCGAGCGACACCGGCTCCGCGAGGTGCGGGATGAGCTCCTTGACCCGCTCGGGCGCGAGGTCGAGCTCCGCGGCCAGCTCGTCGAGGCTCGCCGGACGGCCGAGGCGTGCCTCGAGCCCGGCGCGTTCCTTCTGGAGCCGCGCGAGGTTGTCGGCCGCGTGGACCGGCAGGCGGATCGTGCGGCCCGCGTTGGCGATGCCGCGCTGGATGGCCTGGCGGATCCACCACGTCGCGTACGTGGAGAACTTGAAGCCCTTGCGCCAGTCGAACTTCTCGACCGCGTGGATGAGACCGAGGTTGCCCTCCTGCACGAGGTCGAGGAGCGGCATGCCCGACGCCTGGTACCGCTTGGCGATGGACACGACCAGCCGCAGGTTCGACTGCACGAACTGGCGCTGGGCGTCCTCACCCGTGTGGACCAACTTCTGGAGGTCGCGCTTCTCGGTGCGCGTGAGGCCCTTGTTGACCGAATCGAGGGTTTCACGAGCGGCCTTGCCCGCCTCGATGTCTTGGGCGAGGCGCGCTTCGTCGTCCTTGGTCAGCAGCTGGTGCCGGCCGATGTCTTCCAGATACAGGCGAACGAGGTCCTCGTTGTCCCGTTCTGTGCGGTTTCGTACTCGAGCCACGTGTGCCTTCCCGTGGGGTTGCGACGACCGACCGGGGGGATCGACGGCCGTTCACGACTAGAACGACGGCGGATGCGTACTTGTTCCGGAGCCGGACTTTTCCGGTCCGGCGCTCAGCCGGCGGGGGTTCCACAAAGTTGTCAGAGCCGGACCCCTATTGTGCCCTTTTTTTGACCCCACGTCACATCGAAATCGGATCGGGCCCGCGAGCGCCGAGATCGAGCGAATCGGGTCAATCGGACCGCCCAACCGGCCGATCACGCTCTCGACGGGAACCCTCCGGGGGCACTCCCCCCTCGCTCAGGCCGCGCACTGAGCGAGGCCCAGCGCCGTCGCCCGCGCGGTGACCACGGCGAACGGGTCGGTAGTACCGGTCAGGATCGTCGGATCGGCGACCACTCGCGCGAGGGCCGTCTTCGCCGCGACCAGCATTCTCTTCACGTTCGCCTTCATGCTCGCCGGTGCCCGCAACGCGCGCAGCGAGTCGATCTGCTGCTGCACCGCGGAGCGGTACTCCTCGACGAAGTTGCGCAGTTGGTCAGCCGTGGGCTGCTGACCGTCCGGTAGATCGCCGAAGTGGTCCTGCGCGATCTCCTCGCGCAACATCCGGCCCTGGCGACAGATGTCGTTCGCCGTCTTCCGGAAGTCCTTCGCCGACATCGCTACCGCCGCGTCACCGAGACCGCCGGCGCCGATCGTCACGCACGCTGCGATCGCCAGTACACCGACCATCTTCATCATGCGTCGCATGCCGCGCGTTGTCGGCACGCGTGAGGGTCACCTTGACCAGGCGACGCCTGTCTGCAGACAGACGACTTCGGGGTCGCCGGCGGTCGCGGCGCGGCGTGCGCTCTCACCCGAGCCCCTCCTCCGCACGAAGCTCCACACGAGATCGCTGCCCTGCGCGTCGTGGATGGCGACAAGGGTGCGCGCGCCGAGTGCCCTCGCGCCCTTGAGCGCTTCGTCGCTTCCCATCAGGCACATAGTGCCAGCCCGAGGTCGCCGTCGCACTCACGTTCGGAGCGCTTCATCCCATGAGCGGCCTCGACCGTGGTCCCGTACGCTTCCGTGAAATTGAGCGGAAATCGAATTGCGCGGACCGGACGGCGAGAGGAGCACCATGACCGCGGGAGCACCCGCAAAGACCCTCGTCGTCGACGGCGACGGGCACGTGATGGAACCGGGCGAGACCCTCTGGGTCGACCGCATGGACCACGACAAGTGGGGTGACTGGATCCCACACAAGGTCGTGGAAGACGAGATCTACGAGATCAACTACGCGGGTGGCCAGGTACGCGGCGGCGGGCGCGAGCTGCACAACCAGATGGCCGAGGCTGTCGGTATGTCGCCGGCGCAGTTCTTCGGCCTGCTCGCGCAGCTCCGCGCGCCGGGCGGCTACGACCCCGACGCGCGGATCGAGCAGCTCGACGCCGACGGCGTCGACGCCGCGGTGCTCTACCCGTCGCAGGCGATGTTCTTCGGCCCGGTCGACCCGATCCCCGCGTTCCAGAACGTCGAGTTCGTCGCCGACTGCATCCGCGCGTACAACGACTGGATCTCCGAGTTCTGCGCGGCGTACCCGACACGTCTGTTCGCGGTGGGCGGGGTGCCACTGCAGGCACCCGAGCTCGCGGTCGCCGAAGCCGAGCGCGCGGTGAACAAGCTCGGCCTGCGCGGGATCTTCATCCGACCGTCGGCCTACGTCGACGAGCTCCCGCTCAACCATTCGGTGTACGACCCGTTCTGGGCCGCGTGTCAGGATCTCGACGTACCCGTGGGGCTGCACCCGGGCGTGCACGTCGACACGCCCGGCGCGTGCCGCAAGTTCCAGCTCGTCGCGCTGAGCGAGAACATGAGCGTTACGAACATGGCGATGAGCGAGATCCACGGCGGGTCGGGACTCGGCCAGGCCGTCGGCAACATGGTCGACATGACCGTCTCGCTCGGGCGTCTCCTGATGGGCGGGGTGTGCGAGCGGTTCCCGAGGTTGCGGGTGCTCGTGCTCGAGTCGGGCGGGGGCTGGGTGCCGTCGCTGCTCGAGCGGATGGACGAGCAGGTCGAGGCCTTCCCGCTCGAGAAGCGCTGGCTGTCGATGCTGCCGAGCGATTACTTCAAGCGGCAGTGCTACGTGAGCTTCGAGCCCGAGGAATGGAACCTGGCGCAGTGCGCCGAGTTCCTCGGGGACGACCGCATCATCTGGGCATCCGACTTCCCGCACCCGGAGTACCACTCGGGCATCCTCGACGAGCTACGCGAACGGATCGAGCCGCTTCCGGAGGAGAGCCGCGCCCGGATCCTCGGCCGCAACGCCGTCGACGCGTACGGCCTCCCGCTTTGAGCCTCGATCTGGAGCGAATGCGGCGCGAGCGTCACGCGCGCCTCGTCGAGCAGATGCAGGTGCAAGGTGTCGACGTGTTGCTCGCGGCGGGGCCGAGCACCGTCGGTTACGCGACGGGTGCGGTCGCGCCTGCCGCGGATGCCGGTCGCGCGGCACACCGCCGCGTGATCGCGATCGTCACCGCCGACGGCACGACACCGGACGTGTTCACGCCGTACCCCGACGGCGTTCCATCCGGGTACGACCGTGAGCACGTCCACGGTCCCTTCGACCTCGAGTGGGACGACGATGCGCGCACGCTCGCGCAGTCGTTGCCCGGAGGTCGCCTGGCCGTCGACGACTGCACGATGCCGCTACGTGCTGCGCTCAACGGGCGTGAGCTCGTCGACGCGGGCGGCGTTGTGAGCGCGGCGAAGGTCATCAAGACCGCCGACGAGATCGAGTGCATCCGGCGCGCGCAAGCGATCAACGAAGCCGCCATCGGCGACGTGCTGTCGCTGGTGCAACCCGGCATCAAGGCGACGGAGCTCAGCGGCCGGCTGTTGCGCAGTCTCTTCGAGCTCGGCGCGTCGTCGAACACGGTCGATCCCATCTGGCAGGTCATGGAACGCGACCCGACCGACCGACCGATGTCGATCACCGGCGACCTCGTGTTCCCCACTCCGACGCAGGCGCGTGTGCTCGCCGAGAGCGACCTCGTCTGGGTCGACAACGGCGTCAACTACTGCGGCTACCAGTCCGACTACGGCAACGCGTGGATCGTCGGGCGCGAGCCCAACGCTCGCGAGCGCGAGCACTTCGCCGTGTGGCGCGCGCTCCTCGACCGCGTGCTGAGCGCGCTGCGTCCAGGTGCGACGTGTGCCGACCTCACCGCGCAAGCCGGCGAGGCGTTCGGCCGTCGCCCGTGGCTCGCGCACCTGTATCTCGCGCACGGCACCGGCATCGAAAGCGCCGAGCTTCCCTACGTGGGCACCGACCTCGGCGCCGATTTCGACGCGAGCTTCGTCCTCGCGCCCGGCATGGTGCTCGTGTTCGAGCCGATCACCTGGGAGAACGGAGTGGGCGGGTTCCGCGCCGAGGAGATCGTGGCGGTCACCGACGACGGCTACGAGCTGCTCAGTCACGTCGACACCTCGGCGTGGAGCTGACGGTGCGCGATCACCTCGACCTCCTCACGATCGCGATGGCGGACTCCGGCACCGACGTGCTGCTGCTCGGCCGTCCCGGCAACGCGCGCTGGGTGACCGGTGCAGAGAGCCTCTGGCTGTCGGGGACTCGACCCTTCGCTCCGGGATGTGTCGTCGTGCGCGAGCCCCCCTCCGTGCACCTGCTCTCCGTGACCGACGAGGGCGTCCCTGCCGACGTCGTGCCACCGAGCAACCTCTTTCCGATCAGCTGGAACCCCATCAACCTCATGGGCGCGCTTGGGGCGATCCCGGGCCTGCCGGGCGCGACACGCATCGGCGTCGACTCGATCACACCGATGATGGAGCAGCTCCTCGGCGCGACGTTCCCGAACGCCGAGCTCATCGACGGCGAGGCGCTGCTCCGCACCGTGCGACGGGTCAAGTCGAGCGCCGACGTCGACGCGATTCGCGCCGCTGTCGCCCTCGCCGAGGAATGCCTGCGCGCGGCTGTCGACGCACTGACGCCCGGCGTGCACGAGCGCGACCTCGTCGGAGTCTTCGAAGAGCACATGGCAGCGCGCGGCGTTACCACTCCGGCCTTCGAGGGCACGTTCGTCGTGGCCGACAGCGCGTCGCGTTCGCTCGTCACCGAGCGGGCCATCGCGGCCGGGGATCTCGTCCACCTGCGCGCCGGGGTACTTCGCGACGGGTGGGAAGGCTGGCTCTCCCGCACCGCGGTGTGCGGCGCCGCACCGTCTGACCCATTGGCCGACAGGCAACGCCGCGCCTGCGGCGCGTGGCGGGCCGCGATCGACGCCGACCGCGACCGGTGCCGCCCGGGCACAAGCGTCGGAGAGCTGCGCGGCGCGGCAGTCGGCATCACCGTCGACGGCATCGGCATGGGACACGAGGAACTCGCGAACGGCGACGTCCTCGAGCCCGGCGTGGTGATGGCGGTAGAGGCCACGGTCGACGAGGTGCTCGGCAGCGAGGCCGTGCTCGTCACGCCGGCGGGCTACGAGCTCCTCACAACGTTCCCGCACCCGCTCGCCTGACACGCCGCGCCTCGACCGAAGAGCGCGGCCAGTCGGCTGGTCGGTTGGTGGGCGAGGGGGGACTTGAACTCCGATCCGAGGGGTTCTGATCGATGGTCGTCGATGCTGAAAGGAGCCTTTGAACTGCGGTTTCGCGAGACTGCGTGCTGGACGGCGCTAGCCGCTTCTACCGGATTTCAACCCGTCCGGTAGAAGTTCGGGTAGAAGTTCGGGCCTGCCCGACCGGCCTCGCCGGGGCGCGAGACTGCGACTCGTGCTTGTGATCCGAGGCACCAAGAAGCTGCGTGACCGTGGGAAGGGCGCGCCCGCCGCCGTCGGCGAGGTGTCGTCGACCGCACTCGGCGACTGGTTCGCCAATGCGCTGTTCTGGCGTCCGCAGGTGGCGCTGCTGGTCAACAGCCGAACGCTGCTCCCGGTGTTCATGGATCTCGCACCTGCCGCGACCGTGCTGGAGCGCGCACCGGCGGCGATCGAAGCGGTCCTGCGCCGGCACGGCGTCAGCGAGACGTTCCTGGCCGCGGAACGCAAGGCCATGAGCGAGGTGCGGATCGCGCCGACGAACGATCGACGCGTCGTCGGCGTGATGAACGAGTTCGCCTTTCACGGCGAGTGGCTCTTCAAGGAGGGCCAGCACGATCTCGAGGCGCTGTCGCTGCGCATGTCGAGCCTCATCATTGGGAAGCTGGACGAAGCCTCCCCCGATCGCGCGCTCGCGGCCGTCATGGGCGGCACCGAGCCACTGGCGAAGGTGATCGCCTTCCCCAGCGAACGAACCGCGCCTGCTGCCTCCCCACGGGCCCCCGCGACCGGGAGCGTGTTCCAGCTCAAGGTCATGCTGCTCGACACCAAGCCGCCGATCTGGCGCCGTGTGCTCGTCGACGGCGGCAGCACGCTCGACCACCTCCACGAGGTCATCCAGGCCGCCTTCGGCTGGTGGAACTACCACCTGCACGAGTTCGAGGTCGGGCGCACCCGCTACGGCGTTCCCGATCCCGACGAGGACTGGGGCGAACCACGGCGAGATGAACGGCGCACTCGCGTCGATGCGATCGCTAGCGAGGGCTCGTCGTTCCGGTACACCTACGACTTCGGCGACGGCTGGGATCACGAGATCACGGTCGAGAAGGTCCTCCCCGCCGACTCCACCCCGACCCTTCCAGCGTGCATCGACGGCCGGCGCGCCTGCCCGCCCGAGGACTGCGGCGGCACGTGGGGCTACCGCGAGCTGCTCGAAATCCTCGCCGACCCAACCCATCCCGAACACGACGAGCGACGCGAGTGGCTCGGCCAACCGTTCGATCCCGACGCGTTCGATCCGAGCGAGTTCGAGGACAAGCTGCGCAACGGCCGGCTTGCCGTGTTCGACGACGAGGCGTAAGGGATCAGGGCGCAAGGGAGCCGACGGGGATGACGGCGATGCCGTCGGGGCGGACGTAGCCGAACCCGGTCCCGGCGATGACAGCGAGAACCGACGGCTCCCCGCTCTTGCGTGTGTCGATCGACTCCCGAAACCGCAGGAGCGCTTCGGCACCCTCGTCAACGAGACCGGCACCGAGCTTGACCTCGAACGCTCCCCATCGCCCGTCAGCGAGCTGCACGACGGCATCTGCTTCGACGCCGTAGTTGTCGCGGTAGTGGAAGACATGACCGTCGAGCGGCTGCGCGAGCACGCGGAGGTCGCGGATGACGAGAGACTCGAACAGGAGCCCGAGAAGGTTGAGATCGGCGAGGAGGCGATCTGGACCCGCGCTGAGCGCAGCGACCGCGAGCGACGGATCGACGAAGTGTCTCTTGGACGACGTGCGGAGGTTTGCTCTCGAGCGCAAGTGCGGCGCCCAGGCCGGCTGGTCCTCGATGACCATCAATCGCTCGAGGATCGTGAGGTACTCGGCGACGGTGTGCCGGCCGAGCGCGCCGTCCGCTCCCCCGGCATCGGTCGCGAGGACAGTGATCGCGACCTCCGTCGCGGTGTTGCGGGCGAGGGAGCGGAGGAGTCGCTCGATGCGCGCCGGGTCCCGCCGCGATCCGGCGACGCGCGAGACGTCGACCTCGCGGATCTGCGCGAGGTAGTCGCGCGCAGCGCGGGAAGCGTCGGCGACGCGACGACCCTGTTGGGCGGGCCAGCCACCGGCGGTGATGCGATCAGCAAGGTCGCTCACCGCCAGACCGGGATCATCGGAACGGGGAGGCTCGCCCGCCAGCAAAGCTGCGAGCGACACGGCGCCGTTCGTGTGCCCGCTCTCGAAGAGGGTCATGGGGCGCATCCGCAGGAACGAGAACCGGCCGGCGCCGGTGTGCCTGGCGACGTCGTCGGCCGGTACCGAAGAGCCGGTCAGCACGAACTGGCCGGGAAGGCCTCGATCGTCGACGGCCCGACGCACGTGGTTCCACAGGCCTGGCTCGAGCTGCCACTCGTCGATCAGCCGCGGGGCGGGGCCGTCGAGCACGAGCGCTGGGTCCACCGCAGCTGCTCGTCGGGCGTTCTCGTCGACGTCGAGCAGGACCGAGCTCGCCACTCGTTGGCGCGCGGTCTCGGTCTTGCCGCTCGCCTTGGGTCCCTCGATGACAACGGCGCCCGCGGCGGCGAGACGAGCGTCCAGCTCCGCGTCGACGACTCTGGGCAGGTAGGGCACTGACAGGCTCCAACTCGCGGCCAATCCAGGGACCAGATTGTAGGCATCCCAGCGACCACTTTGTAGAGACCTCCGAATGAGGAAGTTTTCGATTCTTTCGATTCTCGGTTAGCCTTGCGGGATGCCCGACGCCGCCGAGCAGGACCGGCAGGACGGCCTCGTCTTCCCGCCGAAAGACCTCACCTCGATGCTCGAGTTGGCGCGCTTCCTCGAGAGCCGCCCCGAGCCCGGCCTCCTCGTCGGCCTCGACGGCGAGCAGATGCCGCTCCCCCCAGAGATGTACCGCGTGCTCCAACACGCGGTGGAAGTCATGCGACAGGGCAAGGCCACGCATGTCGCACCCCGGAACTTGGTGCTCACCACGCAGGAGGCCGCGGACCTACTGGACGTGAGCCGGCCGACGCTCGTGAAGCTCCTCGAGGACGGCGTCATCCCGTTCGATCAGCCCAACCGACATCGCCGCGTGCGACTCCGCGATGTCCTCGACTACCGAGCACGGCGACAGGCCGCGCAGCGAGCTGCGCTCGACCAGCTGACGGAGGAGACCAGCGCGCTTGGGCTGTACGAGCACTCTGCCGCGGACTACACGCCCGCGCTCGAGTCGGCTCGGAGCCGCCGCGCTCGCAAGAACAGCGACTGAGCGTGCCCGCGTCCGCCTGAGCTAACGGGGAGTTGATCCGCTACTCGACGCGTCGGAGCGAGGGCGGACCCATCGGTCAGCGAGGACGGCGGAGCAGTTGGCGAACGCGCGCCCTGATGCCGCGGCACTCGACGAGCGAACCACCGGGATTGGGCACGGTTTCGGAGGGTTCACAGGCACGCTCGCCATGCCGACCCTGGCGCTTGCGGGCTGACTCGATCTGCTGCTGTGACCATCGTCGTGCCCAGTGAACCGTGCCTCGGGTGATCCAGTAGTGCGACTGGCAGGGGAAGCTCCAGCTGCCGATCGAGGGCGACAGGGATACGGCGGCCCCGTTGTAGGTCAGCTCCCATTGGTCTGGTGCAAGCGGTGTGATCACTTCACGGCCACACCCACAGCAGCACGCGTGCACGGCCGTGCGATAGATGATCGACACGTAGACGGTGCCCTCTTCGAGTTCATCAGGGATGTACTCGACGAACTCGTGGCTGATTGTCTTCCTCATTGGGTCGCTCGGTCATCGTTGACGATGTGGTTGCCGCCGAGCATGTAGGTACTCGAGTGCTCGTGCTCCTGGTCGGTGTAGAAGCCGCACAGCTTCTTCCACTTAATGACGGCGAAGGCCGCGTTGAGCGCGTTGAGGTCGGCGATCTGGATGTTGTGCGCGTAGTCGTTGTCTGTCTCCATGTCCACCAGCGGTATCCGCTGCGCGACGTGATCGCGCTTGGTGCTCGTACTCGTTGTCGTCCGAACGAGTCCAAGTAGCGCACCGTCGACCTCGTTGACGCCCATCCCGACGTCGGTGAAGGCCACTCCAGAGGCTTCGAGTGTCTCGATGATCCGCTTCTTTGGAGTTCCGCGATCCATGGCGAGGAAGACGAAGCCCATCTCGACGAGGAGCGCAATCTCGAGCGGATCTGCGAGAAGAACTTCCTGTCATTCTGGAGCTACCCGCGGCCGTTCCGCGACCAGGGCCTCAACAAGGAGGTCTGCGATCTCCTGGTCGTCATGGGCAACGACGTGATCGTCTTCTCGGACAAGCACTGTCTACTCGAGCCCAAGAAGTCGCTCGCGATTGACTGGCAGCGCTGAAGAAGGCAACGTCAGGAAGCCGACCGGCCAGTGCATCCAGCACCTGTCGCACCGGGGTGGGCCGCCGTTCGATAGACGCCAGATCCACGAGCGCCGATGCCGCCGCCTCTCGCGCGTCCCGATTGGCTTCGTCTTCGTCGTGCTCGATTGACGAAGCGTCAACGCCCGTCTGTTGCTCGTCCTCATCCTCGGACTCGACCTGCGGCGGGTACTCCAGGTCACGGAGGCGGGACGCGAGGGTCTCGAGTGACTGGACCGTCTCCTCGGAGAACGACTCGTCGCCCGACGCGAGGTGGGAACCGACATCCACCCAGAGCTGCGGGTCCCACGGATCTTCCTCATCCGCTGAGTACTGCGCGTCGAGGGCAGCATGGCCTTCAAGTGCCGCCACAAGCTGTTGGCATCTGCGGCGCGGTCCGAGGTCCCGTTCCGGACGTGGCTCGGGCCTCCAGAAGTCGCGCTCTGCGCCTTGTCGCAGCTCAACCCACAGATGACTTACATCTGGTCCCTGGTGGACGTTGGCAAGGAGCGCCCGGTCGTCATCGTCAAGGACGAAGAGCCCGGACACCGACGCCGGGCCGCTCTGACCGCGAGTGGCATCTGCCTGTTCTGGGCGATCCTCTCGGCCGAGAAGGTCAATGGCAGCCAGGACAGAGCTCTTGCCTGCCTCATTCGGACCGACGAGAGCGATGAGATCCTCACTGACGTCGAGCGACTGCTCAGCGGCAAACCGGCGATAGTGGTTCAGCTTCACCTTGATCAGGCGCACGGCCTCATCCCCTCGCGCTGTCCCACGTCACGCGGTCAACACATTCACGTGGTCAACCTACGTGGGGAGTGACGTGGGGTGTGACGCCCTTGCCGGAGCGCTCCGGTAGAAGTCGGGTCCGATCGCGCGTGGCGCGTACGCCGTGACCTGCACAAACCCAGTGGGCGAGGGGGGACTTGAACCCCCACATCCTTTCGGACACAGGCACCTGAAGCCTGCGCGTCTGCCAATTCCGCCACTCGCCCGGGACAACGCAGCGTACCAGCGAGGTCGCGCGTAGATTCCTGCGTTCGCGCGCGCGTGCGCGCGCCGATCGCGCCCGGCACGAACTTGGAGGAACACGATGCCCGCGCCCGCGCCGAGGTGGGCCGGAGACCTACGGAATCCTCTCGAACTAGTACCTCGCGGTGGCGGCGCGGACGATCCTCTACGAGGTGACCGTTTCGATCGAACCCGACACTTTCTCGTACAACGAGACGACGACCATCGAGATCGCCAAGACGGGCACCACCGCGGCGCACACCAATCGCAATATCTTGCGTCGCGTCGGCTGACGCGCCCCCGGAAACCAGAGGGGGCACCGGTACACTCCCTTGCCAATGGGACTCCAGGGGTTCGAGCGGAGGCTCGAGCGGCTGGTCGAGGGCACCTTCAACAAGGCCTTCCGCAGCGGGCTGCAGCCCGTCGAGATCGGGCATCGCATCGTCCGCGTGCTCGACGCCGGGCGCACCCTCGGTGTGAGCGGCCGCCACGTCGCTCCCAACAACATCGGTGTGTACCTGTCGCCGGCCGATGCCGAGCGCTTTCAGTCGTTCGCCGAGGCCCTCGCCCGCGAGCTCGCCGAGGCCGCCCGCCAGCACGCGCGCGACGAGGGCTACCAGTTCCTCGGCCCGGTGACGGTCTCGCTCGTGTCCGACGACTCGTTGAAGAAGGGCGCTTTCGACGTGGTGGCCGAGATCGCCGAAGGCGCCGGGGGGCAGGTGGGTTCGCTGGTTCTGTCCGACGGTCGCCGGGCCCGCCTCGGGGAGCACCCCACCATGCTCGGCCGCAACTCCGACTGCACCGTGCCCCTCGCCGACCCCCGTGCGTCGCGGCACCACGCCGAGATCCGCGCGACCGTCGACGGGTTCCTCATCGTCGACCTCGACTCGATGAACGGCACAAAAGTGAACGGCGTCCTCGTGCGCGAGCACGTGCTGCACGACGGTGACGAGATCGCAGTGGGCGCCACAGTCATGCGCTTCGAGGCGTCGTAGTGCCCGAGTCGGTCCTCACCATCCTGAAGTTCTGCCTGCTGGCGCTGATCTATCTGTTCCTCTACCGCGTGGTGCGCGTGGTCTTCGCCGAGATGCGCGCACCGGCGACGGCTCCTCCCCAACCGGCGAAGCCTGCGGCGCAGCCAGCCGCGACACGTTCGACTCGCGGTCGCGGCCCGGCGCGCCTCCGGATCCTCGAGCCCGCGGCGCGGCGCGGTGAGACCTTCACCCTTCACGACGAGCTCACCGTCGGTCGCGGAGGCGGATGCGGCATCGTGCTCGATGACACCTTCGTGTCGCAGGTGCACGCGCGCGTCTTTCGTCGCGACGGCGACGTGTACGTCGAAGATCTGGGCTCGCGCAACGGCACGATGCTGAACGGCCGGCCGGTCGGCAGCGCGCAACGCCTCCGCCGCGGCGATCGGGTCCAGTTCGGCCGCACAGTCACCGAGGCAATGCGCTGACATGCGCGGTCCGACGTGAGACTCGTTGTGGGCGCGGCGACCGACGTCGGCCGCGTACGCGAAGGCAACGAGGACGGCTACCTCGTCGACGAGCCGATGGGACTCGTGGCCGTCGCCGACGGCATGGGTGGGCACCGTGCCGGCGAGGTTGCAAGCGCGACCGCCCTCGAGGCGCTGCGCGCCGCCGTGCACCGTGGCCATCCGCTGCGGGAGGCGATGGAGGAGGCCAACGAAGCGGTGTTCACGAAGTCGCTCACCGACGACGAAGTCGGCGGGATGGGGACGACCCTCACTGCGGCAACGCTCGCCGCCGGTAACACCTTGCTCGTGGGACACGTCGGCGACTCGCGCGCCTACCTGCTCCGCGACGGGGAGCTGCGCCAGATCACTACCGACCACAGCCGTGTGCAGGAGCTGGTCGACGACGGGCGCCTCACCGCCGACGAGGCCGCGGTGCACCCGATGCGCAACATCGTCACACGCGCGGTCGGCGTGGACCCGACGGTCGACGTCGACGTGTACCCGGTGGAGCTCCGGCCCGGCGACCGGCTGCTGTTCTGCTCGGACGGTCTCACCGACATGCTGCACGACGACTTCCTCGGCACCGAACTGCGCCGCGAGGAAGACCCCACGCGCGCGGCCACGCGCCTGATCGACGCCGCCAACAGCGCCGGCGGCGTGGACAACATCACGGTCGTCGTGATCAGCGTCACCGACGAGGAGCCGCTCCGCGGTGACCTCGCGGCACCGGCGGTGCTGGTGGCCGAAGCCGCCGAGGAGGCGCCGCCAGACCATGAACCCAAGACGCGCCGCCAACGACGTACCCGAACCGGCAAGCGGCGCGTCGGTCGCGTGCTGCTGTGGGTGATCCCCGTTCTCGTCATCATCGGCATCGCGATCGGCGCGGTCGCCTGGTACGCGCGGAACAACTACTACGTCACCGCCAACCAAGGGCGGGTGACCGTGTACAAGGGTGTGCCCGGTGGCCTGTTGTGGTGGAACCCCACGATCGACCAGCGAACCGACGTGCGCGTGGCCGATCTCATTCCCGCCGATGCCTCCTCGGTGCGTGACGAGCACAAGTTCTCGTCACTCGGTGACGCCAACGCGTACGTGCGCCGGATCGGCGCGCGCGCGGAGAGCGCTACCACCACGACCACCTCCACCACGACGAGCACGACGCCGACATCCACCACCACGACGACCACGACCACCACGATCACGACGACTGCGCCGGGACCATGAGCCAGCGATCGTTCACGGCCCGTCGCCGGCTTTCCGTTCGGGCACGGAGCCGTCTTTCCGTTCGGGCACGGAGCCGTCTTTCCGTTCGGGCACGGAGCCGGCGCGCCAACGAGCTCGGTCTCGGGCTCATGGCCGTCGTCATCATCGGCGGCGGCTACGTGCTGCTGCTGCTCGCCGACAAGCCCGACGTGCCGCCTGATCTCTGGGTGTTCCTCGCGGCCGTGCTCGGGTTGTATGTGGCCGCGCATCTCGCAGTGCGACGGTTCGCGCCGCGTGCCGACCCGACGCTGCTGCCGATCGCGGCGCTGCTCAACGGAATCGGATTCATCGCGATCTCGCGACTCGACCGCGACCTGGCGCGCATCCAGGCCGGGTGGACGGCAGTTGCGGTCGGCGCGTTCGTCGTGACCCTCGTGGTCGTGCGTCATATCCGGACGCTCGAGCGCTACCGCTACACGTTCCTGCTCCTGGGTGTGGCCGCGCTGCTCCTGCCGCTACTGCCCGGCATCGGGCGCGAGATCAACGGCGCGCGCCTGTGGGTGCGCGTCGGACCGCTGAACGTCCAGCCCGGCGAAGCCGCGAAGGTGCTACTCGTGATCTTCTTCGCCGCGTACCTGGTCGACAAGCGCGAGTTGCTCACGTCGGGCACGCGGAGACTCCTCGGGCTCGCGCTCCCCGACCCGAAACACCTCGGGCCGCTGTTGCTGGCGTGGGGCTTCTCGATCCTCGTGATGGTCCGCCAGAAAGACCTCGGATCGTCGCTCCTCTTCTTCGCAGTGTTCGCGGCGATGCTCTACATCGCGACGGAACGGGCGTCGTACCTGCTCGCTGCGTTCGCGATGTTCGTCGCCGGCGCGGTGGTCGCGTACCAGTTCTTTCAGCACGTCCAGGACCGCGTCGGTGCGTGGGTCGATCCGTGGTCGGTGGCGCGCACCACCGGCTTCCAGATCGTGCAGTCGATGTACGCGCTCGGGAGCGGCGGGTTCGCAGGCACCGGGCTCGGGCTCGGGAGTCCGCAGAAGATTCCGAACGCGTCCACCGACTTCGTGTTCTCCGCGATCGGTGAGGAGCTGGGACTCATCGGCACCGTCGCCGTCTGCATCCTGTTTCTCCTGTTCGTCGGCAGTGGATACCGGATCGCGGTACAGGCGGAGCGTCCGTTCTCCAAGCTGTTCGCCGCGGGCCTCACCACGATCGTGGGCGTGCAGACGTTCGTGATCGTCGGCGGCGTGATCCGTGTGATCCCGCTCACGGGTGTGACATTGCCGTTCATCTCGTACGGCGGGTCGTCGCTCGTCGCCAACTTCGTGATCGTCGCGCTCCTGCTCCGGATCTCCGACGAGACCGTCGCGCACGTCGAAGAGCCGGGCGCGGTGGCCACCGCGCTGATCGGCGGCAAGTCGCCGGCAGTTCCGGGAAGAACCGGCTCCGTGCCCGAACGGAGATACCGGTGAACGCCGCCATTCGGAAGGTCGGCTACGCGATCACCTTCCTGGTGCTCGTGCTCGTCGGCCAGCTCACCTACCTCCAGGTGGTCGACGCCAACCGACTCGCCAACGACCCGAACAACATCCGGAAGTTCCTGCGCGACTTCAACCGGCCTCGCGGTGAGATCCTCACGACCGACGGCCAGATCGTGGCGCAGTCGATCAAGACCGGCGGCGAGCTCAAGTACCAGCGCGTGTACCCGCAGGGAGATCTCTTCGCGCAGATCAGCGGCTATCAGTCGTTCGTGTTCGGGAACACTGGCGTCGAAGCCAGCTACGACACGGTACTCACCGGACGCGACACACAGTTCAGGCTCGACAACGTCGGCTCGATTCTCGACGAGAACACCGGCAATGTCGTGCTCGCGCAGTCACTCGCGGCTCAGCAGACCGCGCGGGACGCTCTCGGGGGCCAGAAGGGTTCGGTCGTCGCGCTCGACATCGAGACCGGCGAGGTGCTCGCGATGTACTCGAATCCCTCGTTCGACCCGAACCCGCTGGCGGGACACGACACGTCGGCGGTGAACTTCGCGTTCTTCCTGCTCAACAACGACGCGGCGAAGCCGGCCCTCGCGCGCTCGTACCGCGAACGCTTCCCACCGGGCTCGACCTTCAAGGTCGTGACGACAGCGGGTGCGCTCGACCTCGGGATCGCCACGCCGGATCGACAGTTCAACGCCGCATCGGAATTCCAGCTCCCGCAGACGAACTCATTCGTGCACAACTTCGGCGGCGCAACGTGCGGTGGCGGCTCGCTCACCCAGAACTTCATCCAGTCGTGCAACGTGACGTTCGCGCGGCTCGGCGCCGAGATGGGCCAGAGCTTCGCGCCGGTCATGAACAACTGCGGCGTCGGCTCCGGGGCCGTTCCGATCGCGCCGCCCCTCGACCTCGATCCGGGTGCCGCCGGCAGCATCGGCCCTGCCGCGGACGCGCCCGACGCCAGGTTCGCGCTCGCGGGGATCGGGCAAGGTGACGTGGCCGTCACGCCGTTGGAGATGGCCCTCGTCGCGGCCGGAGTTGCGAACGGCGGCGTGATCATGGAGCCGCGCGTGGCGCGGGAGATCACCAACGCCGACGGCAACGTGATCCAGACCATCGATCCCAAGCCGTGGACGACGTGCATGACGAGGCCGACCGCGGACGCTCTCACCGCGATGATGGTGGAGAACGTCGAGCATGGCACCGCGACCGCCGCGCAGATCACCAACGTCGCGGTCGCCGGCAAGACCGGCACCGCACAGACCGGCGTCGAGGGCCAAGCACCACACGCCTGGTTCATCGCCTTCGCGCCCGCGGACCACCCGCGGTTCGCGGTGTCGGTGATCGTCGAGAGTGGTAACGAGCTCGGCAACGACGTCACGGGCGGCGCCGTTGCTGCTCCGATCGCCAAGCAGCTGCTCGAAACGCTCCTGGGCCGGTGACTCCGGCCATGTGTTCCTTCCCTCCTAGATTGCACAGACGATGACCACGGTCGGGCGCGTTCTCGCAAATCGTTACGAGCTGCGCACCACGATCGGTCGCGGCGGGATGGCCGACGTGTACCTCGCGCACGACCGGCTGCTGAACCGTCGCGTCGCGGTGAAAGTGCTGTCACCCACGTTCGCAGCCGACCCCTCGTTCGTCGAGCGCTTCCGCCGGGAGGCGCAGGCCGCGGCGAGCCTCAACCACCCGAGCATCGTGGCGGTCTACAACTGGGGCCAGGACGACAACACATCGTTCATCGTGATGGAGTTCGTGAACGGGCAGACCTTGCGCGACCTGCTCCGCCACTACGGCACCCTCCCGCCGATGGAAGCGGCGCGCATCGCCGCCGACATCGCCGAGGGGCTCGAGTTCGCGCACCGCAACGGGGTCGTCCACCGCGACATAAAACCCGGGAACGTGCTCATCACACCCGAAGGCGAGGTGAAGATCACCGACTTCGGCATCGCGCGCGCCGAGAGCAGTGACACGCTCACCAAGACCGGCGCGGTGCTCGGCACTGCCACCTACTTCTCGCCGGAGCAGGCGCAGGGACTCGCGCTCGACGGACGATCCGACGTGTACTCACTCGGCGTCGTGCTCTACGAGATGGCCACTGGCGTCGCGCCGTTCACCGCCGACAGTCCGATCTCGGTCGCGTACAAGCACGTACGCGAAGAGCCGGTGCCGCCGTCACGCGTCAAGCCCGATATCCCGGGCGCCCTCGACCGGATCATCCTCACCGCGATGGCAAAGGACGTTGCGCTGCGCTACCCGTCGGCCGCGGAGTTGCGCGCCGAACTGCTGCGCTTCGAGCGCGGCCGCCCGCTGCTCGGTGGTCCCGCGGCCCCGGTCGCGCCCGTCGCGGCCACGATCACGACGCAGGCAGCGGCGGCGTCCCCTCCGCCCGCGCATGCGCTGCCGCAGGAGCGGAAGCGGCCACGGAGCTGGGGCGCCGCGATCTCCGTCGTGATCGCCTTCGGCCTGCTGTTGGTGCTGATCATCGCGCTCCTCGTGCAATCCGACTTCGGCGACGAGGGAACGACTGTCCCCACGCCGGCCGTCACCGCCGTCACCAACCTGTTGTACCCGGACGCAGAAGCGACGCTCACGGCGCAGGGCTTCAGGGTGGTGCGCAAGGACGTCGAGAGCGATCAGAAGGCCGATCTGGTACTCGAGCAGAAACCCGGCGCCGGCCTCAAGCTGCGCCGAGGAGGCACGGTCACCCTCACGGTGAGCAGCGCGACGGTCGTGCTGCCCGACATTGTCGGGAAGAACCGTCAGGAAGCGGCCGCCATCCTCAAGACGAAACACATCGTGCCCGACTGGGTCGAGCAGGACGCGCCCGACAAGCTTCCCGGCACCGTGCTCGAAACCACCCCGCCCAAGGACTCGTCGATCCCGAAGGACTTCGCCTTCGTCCGAGTGATCGTCTCGAAGCAACCGCTCGTCGCTGTTCCCGACGTCGCGAACCTCGACGCGGTCGCGGCCGCGGCGGCAATCGGCCAAGCCGGCCTCCAGGTGAACTCGACTCCGACGCCGGTGCCGAGCGACACCGTGCCCCTGGACATGGTGATCGGGACCGACCCGGCTGCCGGTGAGCAGGTGCCGCGCGACAGCCTGGTGACGCTCCTCATCTCGAGTGGACCGTCAACCGTGGACATCCCGAACACTGTGGGGCTGACCCGCGCCGACGCCGAGCGCGCCCTCACCGGGATCGGATGCAGTGTGAAAGTCTTGTTCAAGACCGTGCCGCTCGTGCAGAAGGGCAAGGTCGTCCTTCAGTCACCGGCGAGCGGGCAGATCCACTGCACCGCCGCGGTCTTCATCAGCATCACGGTGGGCGTCTGACCCTCGACGCCTGGTACCGCGCGCACGGACGGCACGACCTGCCGTGGCGCGCGACCCGCGACCGCTGGGCGGTGCTCGTGTCCGAGACGATGCTCCACCAGACGCAGGTCGGGCGCGTCGCCGCGGTCTACGACAACTTCCTCGCGCAGTTCCCCACGCCGAAGGCGATGGTCGACGCGGGACCGGCCGCGGTGATCACCGCGTGGGGACGCCTCGGCTACCCGCGACGCGCACGCCGGTTGTGGGAGGCAGCCGTGACCATCGACGCACACGGGTGGCCCGCCGACCTCACCGCGCTCCCCGGCGTCGGTCGCTATACCGCCGGTGCGGTCTCCGCCGAGGCCGATGGTGCCGACGTGCCCGCGGTCGATGTGAACGTGCGCCGCCTGCTCGAACGGGTGCGCGGTCGTCGGCTCACGACCACGGAGGCCGAACGCGCGATGGTCGAGGTGACGCGTCCGCTGCGTGCCCGCGACCGGCTGCTCGCGCTGATGGACGTAGGTGCGCTGCTCTGCCGACCGCGGGACCCGCGATGCTCGGAGTGTCCCCTCCGCCGACGGTGCGCGACGCGCGGTCCGTTCGCGGACGACCGGCGGTCGCGCCAGCCGCCGTTTGCGGGGAGCTTTCGACAGCAGCGGGGGCGCGTGATGGCGCGCCTGCGCGAGGGTTCGGTGCGCGCAACCGACGTGGACGCCGACGCGCTCGCGTCACTCGTCGATGACGGCCTCGCGGTCGTCGAGGATGGAACGGCTTCCTTACCTTGACTACTCGCTCGCTCTACACGCGCGCCAGGGCGAGGAAGTTGGCGAGGAGCTCGTGCCCGTGTTCGGTGAGGATCGACTCGGGGTGGAACTGCACGCCCTCGATCGGGAGCTCGCGGTGGCGCAGCCCCATCACGAGGCCGTCCTCGGACTCCGCGCTCACCTCGAGCGCATCGGGCACGGAGTCGCGCTCGACCACGAGTGAGTGGTACCGGGTAGCAATGAACGGAGTGGGGAGGTCGCGGAACACACCCTTGCCGTCGTGCGCGATCTGCGACGTCTTGCCGTGCATCACTTGTGGTGCGCGCACGATCTCGCCACCGAAGATCTTGCCGATGCACTGGTGCCCGAGGCACACGCCGAGCACCGGGACACCCGCGGTCCCGAACACACGGATCGCGTCGTTGGACACGCCGGCGTCCTCGGGGTGGGTACCGGGATCGCCCGGACCGGGTGACACGAGGACCGCGTCGGGCTCGAGCGCAACCAGCGCGTCGACATCCATCGCGTCGTGGCGGTGGACGACGGGCTCGGCACCGAGCTCGCCGAGATACTGCACGAGGTTGTAGACGAACGAGTCGTAGTTGTCGATCACGAGTACGCGCGGCGCCACACCGGCACCGTACCGGCCACTCGGGACGACGCGCGGCGGGTTATCCTCGCCGCCAGAGGTGAGCGCCCGCGGCGCAGGTATCCTGCGCCGCAGCGAGCCGTGGGCCGAGCGCCCCGGCAGCGAAGCTGCCAAGAGCGGGAGAACAGGTGCCGCAGTCGAAGAGCAAGCGCTCGCGCTACACGCCACCGGCGCCGAAGAAGGCACCGCCGAGCAAGCTGTGGGTGCCGGCCACGATGTTCACCTGCCTGATCCTCGGCATCGTGGTGATCGGCGGGAACTACCTGCAGCTGCTCCCGGGGGGAGAGGCGAGCAACAATTTCCTCGTTGTCGGGCTCGTGCTCCTGATCTCGGGCTTCATCCTGTCCACATTCTTGCGATAAGGGCGGAACGTCCGAACCTCAGTCGTGTGATTTCGCACAGACTTTTCCACAGGTAGTGGATAACTGGTGTAACGGCTAGATCAGGCCCATGTCCTCCCGGCAGTGCCGCGGAGGGTCCGGGTCGTCGCCCTGGGCCGCCGTCATCGTCACCTCGGCCCCGCACACCGTGCAGCGGAACCTGAGGTTGACCGGCTTGATGTCGTCGGGGTCGGGCTCCGGCGGGGGCGCCACCTTGAACTTGCGCAGCATCGACGCGCCGATCACGTAGATCGTGATCCCCACCGTCAGCGCGAGCACCACGCGCAACACCCATCCGAGCATGCCCGCACATCGTCGCGCGCGACCGCAACCCGCTCACACCCGTTCGATGAGCGCGGCGTTGGCCATACCTCCGCCCTCGCACATCGTCTGGAGGCCGAACCGGCCGCCGGTGCGCTCGAGCTCGTGCAGCAGGGTGGTCATCAGCCGCGCGCCGGAGCACCCCAGCGGGTGACCGAGCGCGATCGCGCCGCCGTTCGCGTTGACCCGAGCCGGATCAGGATGCACCTCTCGCTCCCATGCGAGCACGACACTGGCGAAGGCTTCGTTGATCTCGATCAGATCGACGTCGTCGAGGGCGAGGTTCCCGCGCTCGAGCACTTTGGCGGTGACGGGGACGGGCGCGGTGAGCATGAGGACGGGATCGGAGCCGGCCAGTGCGAAGGCGTGGAACCGCGCCCTCGGGACGAGCCCGAGCCGGTTCGCGGCCTCCTCGCTCGTCACGAGCAACGCGGCGGCACCGTCGGTGATCTGCGACGAGTTACCGGCGGTCACCACGCCGTCGGCCTTGAACGCAGGCTTCAACGACGCCAACCGCTCGATCGACGTGTCGCGGCGGACGCCTTCGTCGACGACGAGCACCGCGGCCGCATCCTCGGTCGACGGCACGCCGACGATCTCACGCTCGAATCGTCCCTCGTCGGTCGCGGCGGCTGCCCGGCGGTGTGACTCGAGCGAGTAGGCGTCGAGCTCTTCACGCGTGAGCGCCCACTTCGCTGCGACCAGCTCCGCCGAGAGCCCTTGCGGGACCAGCCCGGGATAGCGCTCGTGCACCAGCGGGCCGAACGGATCACGGCCGGGCAGCAACGACGATCCCATCGGCACCCGGCTCATGCTCTCCACTCCGGCTGCGATGACCACGTCGTAGGCGCCCGCGATCACGCCCTGCGCGGCGAAGTGCAGCGCTTGCTGCGACGAGCCGCACTGCCGGTCGACCGACGTACCCGGTACCGAGTCGGGGAAGCCGGCCGCCAGCGCAGCATTGCGTCCGATGTTCAATGCCTGGTCGCCCACCTGCGAGACGCAGCCCATGATCACGTCGTCGACGAGCGCGGGATCGAGGTCGCTGCGTTCGACCAGCGCGCGCAGCACGTGCGCGGCGAGGTCCACAGGGTGCCGGCCGGCGAGCATCCCGTTCCGCCGCCCGAGCGGCGTGCGGAGAGCGTCGACGATCACCGCTCCGGTCATAGCCGGAGCTTGTCTAACGTGACCTTCATGCGCAACCTCGACAGGTCGCTCGGTGACGGAGGAATGCCACTCCTCGCCCAGCTCGGGCTCTCGTTCGAACGCTACGGCGAAGGCTGGGCCGAGGCCACCTGGACACCAACGGAGCTCGCGTGTAACCCCCTCGGCCCCGTGCACGGCGGCGTGTACGCGGTGGTGCACGACGCGGCGATGAACTTCGCGACGAACAGCGCACTCGAGCGGGGCGACCGCTCCGCGACCCTCGACCTCTCGTACCAGACCCGCCGCGCCGCGTCCGCCGGGACCGCGCTCAGCGTGCGCGGCGAGGTGGTGCAGCTCACGAAATCGGTCGCGTACGTGGAGTCGGTCATCTCGGACCCTGAGAACGGAGACGTAGTTTCGAAGGGCATGGCGACGTTCGCCGTCAGGAGATCCGAGCGCAGCGGATCGGCGGGGGAGGCCCGGTAACCTACCGCCACATGGCCGGCCCGAGCACTCGCACGGTCGCGCTCGGGCCACTCAGCAAGCGCATCCGCTTCGGATGGATACTCGAGATCCTCGGCGTCGGCGTGTGGTACGAGCTCTACGACCGCGCGCGCGACTGGGTGATGGGCACTCGCATCGACGCGTTCCGCAACGCGCGGGCCGTCACCCGGATCGAGGTCTGGCTCGGCATCTACCACGAGCGCAGCATCCAGCAGTTCTTCCTCGACTACCCGGCGGTGGTGTCGTTCTTCAACATCTACTACGGCACCGTGCACTTCGCGCTGCCGCTGTTCGCAGGCATCTACCTCTATGTGAAGTTCCCGCGGCGGTACGTGCGGTGGCGGAACACGTTCCTGTTCATCCTCGTGTTCGGCCCCGTCGGATGGCTCTTCTTCCCGCTCGCGCCGCCGAAGTACCTCCCCGAGCGGTACGGCTTCGTCGACACTCCTGCGGAGTACTACAACTTTGGCCCCCAGCGGCCCATCTTCTACGGGCCCGACGGAGAACCGAACGCCGCCACCATCGCCGAGTTCGGCAACCTCTACTCGGGCATGCCGAGCCACCACATCTCGTGGGCGCTCTGGGCCGTGCTCGCGCTGTGGCCGGTCATCCGGCGACGTTGGATCAAGGCGCTGCTCGTGGTCGACATGTTCCTCACCGTCTTGTCGATCGCGGTCACCGGGAACCACCACTTGATCGACGTCTTCGGCAGCATCGGCGAGGTCGCGCTCGCGTACGTGTGCGCGGTGGGCGTCGATCGCGTCTTCGACTGGCGGCGCGCGCGGCGCGCACGTGACGCGCCGGAGCCCGACGTGGTCGTCCCCGAAACCGTACCGTCCATGCAGGGGTCGGCCGGCGCATGAGCGAACACTCCAAGGCCGTCAAACAGAGCCTCTGGGCGCGACACGAGCAGGGGTTCCTCTACGCGATCGCCGCGATCACCTACATCATCCTCGGCGTCTTCCTCCGCACGTTCGTCCTCAACTGGGTGATCGGGCCGTTGTACCTCTTGTTCATCGTGTGGATCCTGCCCGACTGGATCCGCAACCACTGGGGAAGGGGCCGCAAGCGGTGAGCTGGGCTGCGCACGAGCTCGAGAGCTATGTGCTCAGGAAGCACATCCGCGTGCGCATCTCGTACCTCGCGATCCTCGCGGGCTGCCTTGCGCCCGACATGATCACGAAGACGTGGACGTACGGGTTCACCCTCGGCGGCACGCACTACGGTGCGAGCAACCCCGCGCAGTTCCACCGCGGTTGGCCGGGCGTGGGGTTTACCCACTCGCTGATGTTCGGCGTGATCATCGCGGGCGCGGTGCTCATGGTCACGAAGAACCGCGCGTGGTCACTCGGTCTGCTCGTGGGCATATGGGCGCACGTGCTCACCGACACGTTCGACTCCATCGGCACGATGTTGTTGTTCCCGTTCTCCACGCAGCACTTCAGCACCGGGATGTGGGCGTACGCAGCACAGCAGGGCAAGTACGGCGACGCGGCCGCGTACTACAGCAGCCTCGGCGGCGTGTGGGACGTCTTTTGGCTCCTGATGGTGCTGATCTCGTGGCGCGTGCTCACGAAGGACTACTTCCGCAAAGAGGTCATCCCCGAAGACCCGGCGTGGGGGTGGATTCGCCGGAAGTTCCGCATGCCGAACAAGGCGCTGCTCGCGTTCTACCGCGCCTATTTCTTCTACGCCGTGTGCCGGATCGCGGCGTGGACCATCTGGGCGCACGCGATCGACCACTCGCCGTGGGACCTGAGCTGGGGTGGGCCCTACTACGTGAAGAGGGCCTTCATCCCGCCGGGAGGCTGGGGCACGTCCCCGCTGGGGCTGGCGTTCGCGGGCGCGGCGTTCGCCCTCACGCTCGTGTTCCTGTGGACCTTCCTGTTCAAGCGATACTGGGACCGCGCGACCGACAGGCTCCCCGCGGTCACCGAAGCCGAACCGCAACCGACCTAGATCAGATCGGCCTGAGAGATTGGCGTGAGGAGACAACCATGTGCATGCAGTGCTTCTGGGGATTCGAGGCCGGCGTGACGGCGCTGGGCATCTGGCGGTATCAGCACGTGAAGCGCACCGCGCACCGCGATCTCGTGTTCGAGCTCGAAGAGGAAGAAGACTGGTTCGCGTTCGACGACGCGAAGCGAGCACCCGCGGACCTGGGTACCGCCGATCCGCAGCGAGCGAGCAATAGTTTGGTCTGAACCCCGTCATGTCGACAGCCGTGATCGCGCACCGAACCTGTCCTCGCGACGCGGCCGAGAACAGCCTCGAGGGCATCCGGCGCGCGGCGGAGCTCGGCGCCCACATCGTGGAGCTCGACGCGCGGTGCACGCGCGACGGCGTCCCGATCCTCATGCACGATCCCACGACCCTCCGCACCACAGGCGCCCCGTGGCTGGCGCGCTGGATCTCGTCCGAAACCGCGCGGGGGCTCCGCCTGCGCAAGAACGGCGAACCCGTGCCCACACTGTCCGACGCGCTCGCTGCACTCGGCCCCGGCTCCGTGCCTGGTCGGGAAGCCGGTCTCGGCGTCGCGATCGACATCAAGGATCCCACGGCCGGTCCGGCCGTCGTCGACGCCGTTCGTGTCGCCAACGTCGAGTCGCGCGTGCTGCTCTGGTCGCAGCACATGGACGTGGTGCGCTTCACCGCGCGCGCGGCACCCGACCTGGAGTCGGCGCTGCTCCGCGATACGCGCCATCCCGCTCGGCACCAGGAGTTCCTCGATGGCGCGGTCGAGGTGGGCGCGCGCGGCGTGTCGGCCCACTGGAACGCGCTCTCACCGGAATTCGTCGATGCCGCCGCCCAGCGGGGCCTCTCGGTCTACTCGTGGTGCAAGCGTCGCGCCGCACTCCACGAGAAGCTCGCGCTCCCGCTCGCCGGGATCGTCACCGACTGGCCCTCCGAAGTACGACTGGCGTTGGCCGGTCGCTGACGGCCATACGATCGGCGCTGCCGACCAGTCAGGAGGGAACAGCTATGCGCGTCGAAGCGTCACGGCCCGCGATGGAAGCGCGCACGGTGGTCGCCGAACCGTGGAAGCACGGCATCGTGCTCGGTCCGCACCGCGCTCGGTCGCTGCGCGACGCGCTCGGTGACGTCGCGCGCGCACTTCCTGAGCGCGTTGCGATCGGCGACGACACCCGCACGCTCTCCTACGAAGAGCTGCTGCGCGCGGTCGACAGCGTCGCGGCCGCAGTGCGAGCGGAACGAACCGGCACCGGAGCGGTCACTGTGGTCGTGGAGCACGGCATCGAAGCCGTCGTCGCCATTCTGGGGGTCATCACCGCAGGTCGGATCGCGGTACCCGTCGACGCGCGCGATCCACTCGATCGTCTCGCTGCGATTCACCACGACGCCGCGTCCTCGCTCGTCGTGACCAACCGGCGGTGTGTCGCCACGGCCCAGTCGCTCGCGGCCGGATCACCGGTGCTCGTCACCGACAACCTCGACCCCGAAGAACTCGACCCGGCCGGCTCCGTGCCCGAGCGGAGAGCAGGCTCCGTGCCCGAGCGGGTAACTGGCCCGGCCATGCTTCTGTTCACGTCGGGATCCACGGGCACGCCCAAGGGTGTCGCGATCGGCGGCGAGAACATCGTCGACAACGCTTTGCAGATCGCATACGTGCACGGCCTGGCGCCCGAGGACCGGATGTCCGTGCCGGGATCCCTTGCCTTCGGCGCGACGCACACTCGCATCTTCGCCGCACTCGTCAGCGGCGCACGGGTCTGCCTGTACGACCTGCGCGAGCGCGGCCCGAGTGACATCCCGGAGTGGGTGAACACGAACGGGATCACCGTCATGTTGTTCGTGCCCTCGGTACTCCGCGCGGTGCTCGAGTACGCGCCCCACGCACGCATGGACACCGTGCGTCTCGTCACCTTCGGCGGCGAAGCGCTCTACGGTCGCGACACGCGCAGTGCACGCTCGCTCTTCGGCCCCGACACCGTGTTCCGCAACCGTCTGTCGAGTACCGAGACGCACGGCATGGCCGGCCGGGTCGTGACCGCCGGCGACGACGAGCTCGACGGGATCGTGCCAGTGGGTGAGATCGAACCGTGGTTGGACGCGCGCATCGTGGACGACGACGACCAGGAGGTGCCCGACGGCGAACCGGGACGGCTCGTGGTGATCGGGCACCACTTCGCGCTCGGGTACTGGAACGACCCCGATCTCACCGCCGAGCGCTTCGTCGACCTGCCCGACGAGCGCCGTGCGTTCTACACGAGCGACCTCGTCCGCCGACTGCACGACGGCGCGCTCGCGCACGTGGGAAGAGCGGACGACCGCGTGAAGGTGCGGGGCGCGATGGTCAGCCCGATGGAGGCCGAACGCGCGCTGATGCAACTCGAGGGCGTAGCCGCCGCAGCAGTGAAGAGCACACCCGCCGCCGACGGCGGACTGCGACTGGTCGCATACGTCGTACCCGAGCGCGACGCGTCACCGAGTGCGTCGGCGATCCGGCGTGACCTCGCCGCCTTGGTGCCACCAACGATGGTGCCCGGCACCGTCGTGATGCTCGACGCCTTGCCGACCGGTTCCCGTGGCAAAGTCGACCGCGCTGCCCTCCCTCCACCGCCGATGGTGAACCGGCCGTACCGCGCGCCTGTAGGCCGCGAGCAAGACCTCGCCGACATCTTCGGTGACGTGCTCGGCGTCGATCGGATCGGTCTCGACGACGACTTCTTCGACCTCGGCGGCGACTCGCTCGCCGCGGTCGAACTGCTCGTGATGGTCGACGAGCAGTTCGGCATGCAACTGCAGCCGTCGACGTTGCTCGACGCGCCGACGGTCGCGCTGCTCGCACCGCTCCTCGTGCACCGGCGGCCGCGTGGTGGTCTGTCCACCGTCGTGCGCCTGACCGCGGCGTCAGAGCCAGGATCTCCGTTCTTCTGCGTCGCCGGCGGCGGCTCCCCGGCGATCACCCTCCGATCATTGGCCGAATCGCTGGCCGGCGAGCTGGGGGACGGCCGCGTCACCTACGGCATCCAGGCCCGGGGCCTCGAAGAGCGTTCGTTCCCCGACCACAGCGTCGAACGCTCGGCACGGCGCTACCTCGAGGAGATGCGCCGCGCACAACCGTCCGGGCCGTACTTCCTCGCGGGATATTCGTTCGGCGGCGTGGTCGCGTTCGAGATGGCGTGCCGGCTCGAAGCGGTGGGCGAACGCGTTGCGCTCCTCGCGATCCTCGACAGCACGGCGCCGGGAACCAAGCCGAACGCCGCAGAGCGCTTCGCGACGCGTGCCGACACGCTGCGCGACCAGTCGAGCGCCCACGCGCTGAGGTGGGCCGCCTCTTCCGCGGTTGCGCACGCGCAACGCGCGGCGGCGATCACCACGGCGGGACTCGTCCCGCGGCGCGGCCTGCGCCAGTACTACGTGTTCTACCGAGTGGCCTCGCGCCAGAGACGGCGCTACCGGCCGACGCACACCTTCGGCGGGCCCACGCTGGTGCTCCGCGCCACGGCCGAAGATCACGGCGAGCTCGGTGGCGACCTCGGTTGGTCGTCGTACTTGCGTCGTTCGCCGTCTGTGGTCGACGTGCCCGGAAACCACAACACGATGATTCTCCGGCCGCTCGTGTCGACCTTGGCCGCGGAGCTGAGTCGAGCGTTCGACGCCGCGTCGCGCTCGCCTACAGTCGCGGCCACGAAAAGAGCAGGGCATGTCCACTGAGGTTGGCCCCACGCGCCTCGACCTCGCACCCTGGGAGCGTGGGCTCGTGCTCACGGATCCCCGGCCGCGCTCCGTCCGCGACGCGTTGCACGAGGTTGCGCACGCGCGTCCCGACCACATCGCGGTCGATGACGGTATGCAACAGCTCACGTACGCGCAGTTCGTGCGAGCGACCGAACACGTCGCCCACGTCGTGCGCGCGGCAACTCCTGACCCGAACGAGCCGGTCACGGTCGTCGTCACCCACGGGGTCGACGCCGTGATCGCGATCGTGGGGGTGATCGTTTCGGGGCGCATCGCGGTGCCCGTCGACCGCCGCGATCCGGTGGAGCGGCTCCGCGCCGTTCACCAGGAAGCCGGATCGTCGCTGATCGTCAGCGATGCCGCGAGTGAAGACGCAGCACGAGCGGTGGCGCCCGACGGTCCCGTCGTGGTGCTCGACGAGGCGGCTCTCCGTTCAGGCACGGAGCCGGCTCTCCGTTCAGGCACGGAGCCGGCTCTCCGTTCACGCACGGAGCCGGCCGACGACGCGACCTCGCCCCGCGACGAGATCACAATCGATCCCGAGAGCTTGGCCATCCTCTTCTTCACCTCCGGTTCGACCGGCGCCCCCAAGGGCGTGCACCGGACCCACCGCCACGCGGTGCGGAACGCCTGCCGGCATGCCTACTCGCTGGGTCTCACACCTGCCGACCGCATCGGTCTCGAGGGCTCGCTCGGCTTCAGCGCCGCCTACACACGCGTGTGGACCGCCTTGCTGAACGGCGTCACGCTGTGCCTCTACGACGTGCAGCGTGAAGGCGCACGTGGGATCGCGGCGTGGGCGAACGAGAGTGGCATCACGATCACCGGTTTTGTTCCGTCGGTGTTCCGCGCCCTGGCTGTGGCAGCTCCCGAGGCACACGTGAATTCCATGCGGATCGTCACGTTCGGAGGAGAGGCCCTCTTCGGGCGTGACGTTCGGCGCGCGCGGCGCATGTTCGGTCCCGACACTGAGCTCCGGAACCGCATGGCATCCACCGAAGCCAGCACCGTGTGCACATGGATCGTCACGCCCGACGACGAGGCAACCGACGCGCCGGTCCCCGTAGGCCACGCGGAGCCGTGGCTCGAACTTCGGATCGTCGACGGCGCCGACAACGACGTTCCCGAGGGCGAACCCGGGACGATGGTCGTCATCGACGTCAACCTCTCCGCCGGCTACTGGCGCGACCCGCAGCTCACGGCGGAGCGCTTCTTCGCTCTCCCCGACGGCCGGCGTGCGTTCCGCACCAGCGACCGCGTGCGAATACGATCCGACGGCGTGCTCGAGCACCTCGGACGCGCCGACGATCGCGTAAAGGTGCGCGGCGCGATGACGAGCCCGAGCGAGGTCGAGCGCGCGCTCGTCGAGCTCGACGACATCGCCGATGCCGTGGTCGTCGCCTCGCCGACGGCCGAGGGCGGAACTCGCCTCGTCGCGTACGTCGTTCTGCGGGGCAGCGCGACCCCGAGCGGCTGGCAGGTGCGGCGGGACCTCGCGAAGTGGGTGCAGCCGCACATGGTGCCGAGTGTCGTCACGGTGCTCGATGCATTTCCCGTCGGCTCCCGGGGCAAGATCGATCGCGCCGCGCTGCCGCCGCCCCCCGATCCCGCGCTGCGCCCGTACCGCGAACCGGTTGGGCGTGAGCGGGAGCTGGCCGGCCTGTACATGCAGGTGCTGGGCCTCGATCGGGTCGGGCTCGACGACGACTTCTTCGAGCTCGGGGGCGATTCCCTCGCCGCGGTGGAGCTGATCGCCGCGATCGACGACCGCTTCGGCATCGCCCAGCTGGGATCCGAGGCCTGGCTCGGCGGCGAGGTCGGCGCCCGCGGCGAGCGATGGGGCCGCCTGCTCATGCGGCTCGACGCGCGCG
>JBBDHW010000027.1:0-94748 GCA_040880805.1 Acidimicrobiia bacterium
GCTGTGGCGCAGCTTGGTTAGCGCGTTGGTCTGGGGGACCAAAGGTCCCGGGTTCAAGTCCCGGCAGCCCGACTGGCAGAAGCCCTTGCCGGACAAGAGTTGTGGGCGGTGCCGTCGCCTGGTATGCCGACAGTGACGCGCTCACCGACGAGGATCGCTACTACCGGGAGCATGCGCGCGAGGACGTGGTCACGTGGGGGGAGCGACTCGCTTGCGTGGACGGTGGTCGAGGTCTCGACGTGCGTCGCCGGTCCGCGATCTCGTCGGTGGTGGCGCGCACCGCGCGCGCGCTGACGCGCGTCTATCGATCGTTGACCAGCCCAGCGATGCGCGGTGCCAGCCCAGCAGGAAGAGTCACGGGGACGGTCGCGAGCAGGTCCCGGATCTCTGCTGTCGGATCGGGTTGTTCGAGCTTCGGGGATACGAGGCGGATCGTGGTGACCGCGTCGAGGTCGTGCACGCCGCCGAGCAGCGCCGCGTAGGCGATCGTCGGCCACAGCCCGACCTCGAAGACGCGCGGCCCGCGCGGGAGGGCGAACGTGCTCAGCGGAGGTGGCGGGCCGATCGGTGTAAAGAGCGGATCGAAGGGCACGCGCGGGGAGAGGGTGAGCGGCCCCGTGACCTCGTACGGCGCCGCACGGTCGAACCGCACCGGGCGGTCGGCCCACTGCGCACGCAGCACCGCCCCGGGCGCGATCGCGGCGGCGCGGAGGAACTGCTCGATCCAGTCGCCCGTGGGAAGTTCGCCCGGACCAACGCAGGCGACGTACGGCGCGTCGGACTGCGCGAGCGCTTGCGCGTAGCTCGTCACGACCCTCACGCGCGACGCGAACGACGGCGAGAAGAGATCGAGCATCTCGCGCGCGGTGTCGCCGTCATCGGTGACCACCGCGACGTCGACGTCGTCGGTGACCTGCCCGGCCAGGCACGTGATCGTCTCGAGCGGAATGGGTGGCGGCGCGCCGGCGATCACCACCATGGCGAACGTCGCGACCGGGAGAGCCTCGATGGGCGCATCCAGCTCGTCGTTGGGCATGGGGTGTTCCCCGGCCTCAGAACCGGTGCGGCCCGAACGACCCGCCACTCACGAAGTCGGCGACCCGCGCCGCGCCCGGCTCCTCGCTCGGTAGCGTTCCCGCACGTTCACGCGCGCGGTAGTCGTCGATCGCGCGCTTCACGTCTGGATCGTCGCTCGCACCAGCCGCCACCAGCGTTTCCTCGACGATGTCGGGTCGTGCCCACTTGTGCGCGAGAAGCAGCCGGGCGAGGAAGGACCAGTAGATCTCGAGCGGCGACGACGCGGTAAACGGGCGCCCGTCGAGCACGCCGACGCGCTTGTCGTGGAAGAGCACGGCGGTCGGAACATGGACGACGCGAACGCTCCGGGCGCGTACGCGCCACGAGAAGTCCACGTCGTCGCAGTACATCGGAAAGTTGACCGCGTCGTATCCTCCGACGTCTTCGAAGACCGACCGGCGGACCAGTGAGCAACATCCGCTCGCAAAACTCGCGTCCCCGGTGACCGGGTCGAACGCCTTGGGGTGCTCGAGTGGGATCTGGCGGCCTTCGGCGACGGCGACGGTCGGGTCGTCGAGCACCTGCAGCAGTTCGGTGATCATCGTCGGCGCAGGGTACGTGTCCGGGTTCAGCACGAGTAGCGCGTCGGCGGTCGCACCCCCGGCGAGCCGATTGCTGCCCCCGGCCGACCCGAGGTTCTCGCCGAAGTGCGTGGAGGTGGTCGTCGCGAGCTCGCTGCTCAGGGGCAGCGCCCGGAATTCCTCGACGTCAGCCGAGCTCAGGCACGGATCGGGGGAACAGTCGCCGATCACGAGCTCGGCGCGTTCGAGCGGTGTATGCGCCCGTGCGTGGCGCACCGCCGCGCCCACCGCGTCGACTGTGCGGCGCGCGGTCGCGGGGCTGGTTTGGTACAGCACGAGCTGGATCTGCAGCGATGCCGGGGCGCTCACGGCAAGGAAGGTACTCGCGGCGCGCCAGGCGCGTGGCCGACCACGCGAGCCGTTGCGCTCCCATCACAGTGCCATCACTCGCGCCGCGAACAGCTCGCGATAGCTGTGCACCAGCGTGCAGACGCGGTGACGAGGCCGAGCGTTCTGGGCGATCAAAGGTCCCGGGTTCAAGTCCCGCCAGCCCGACCACAAAGATGCGGGGTCAGTGACCCTCACGCGTGACGTCCGCTCTTCCCCGACCTCAGAGATACAGTCGGAAATGCTTTCGTGGCGGGTCGGAGCAGGCCTTCGTGCCGCGGTCACGGGCGCAGGAGCCGGAGAACCGCTCTCGACCGAGGAGCGTGTTCCTTCCGCCGCCGAACCGAAGCAGGAAGACGGAGCCGCACAGCCGCCTTCTGGTCTGCGATCGATCGCCCTCGGACTGGGATGGGTGGGCGTACTTGCCCCGTTCGTCTTCGAGCTCGGAGCGATCGCGCGTGCGAATCACACGGCGCTCATCAATCGTGTTCCGGATGACGCCTTCTACTACTTGGAGATTGCCGCTCGCCTGGCACGTGGACAGGGGTTCACATTCGACGGCATACACGAGACAAACGGCTTCCACCCGCTGTGGCAGGTGTTGCTGGCCCCCTTCGCAGCTTTCCTACACGGAGACGCTCTGGTGCGGGGCGCGCTCGTCTTCGGTTTGTTGTGCTCGCTCGCCGCCGTGTTGCTCGTGATGCGGGTGGTCTGGCGTCTCGGCGGCGCGGGTCCGGCTCTACTCGGCGCGATCATCGCCTCACAACTCGCGATTCGATCTTGGGTCAACGGGATGGAAGGCCCGGCAGTGCTGCTGGGGGTCGCGCTGGTCTTGACCGCGTTGGTCGCAGCCGCAGAAGTACCCGAGCCGCGACGTTTCATGATCTTGGGGCTCGCGTGCAGTGTTCTCGTGCTCGCTCGACTCGACTTCGCTCTGGTTGTCCTCGTCGTCCCCTTCGCGCTGACGTGGCGAACGCGGTCGTGGCGATCAGGAGGTTGGTGGACCGTTGGGGCCGCGGTGATCGCAGTGCCGTTCAGTACGTGGTGGCTCGCCCACTGGAAGCACCTGCTCACGGTGAGCGCAGTCGTCAAGAACGCATCGGTCGCGCAGGCCATCCGCGAGCGCTTCGGCGGCCGTACCTCCGTGGCGTACGTGCACTACCTCGCGGAACGCGCCGAGGACTACCTCAGCAGCCTTCGCCTTTGGAGCTCCACCGACCGCCTGACGATCGGGTCGAGCGGCTTCACTCGGCTGCTCGCTTTCGGTCTACTGGCCCTCGCGGTGCTCGGCTGGTTCACCACGGCTCTGCGCTCGTCTGCCGTCACGGAGCGTCATCGCCCGCGGTTTGGTCCATGCGCGTGGGGGACTCTCGTCGTTTTCGCGATGCTTGCTCTCAAGGCGATCTTTGATCTCGCCGTCGCGCCGTTCTGGGCGGCTGGGTGGTACTCGGCACCGCAGCGCCTCGCAGCCGGTTTTGTCGTCGGTGCCGGCGCGTGGCGAGGACTCCAGTGGCTTTTCAGGCGAGCCGCTCCACTCGCGTACGTGGCGCTCGCCGCAATTGTCCTGACCGCGGTCCCTCTCAACGCGACCGATTGGAACGACGATGCTCACCAGCGCCGTGAATCGACCTCATGGCTCGACCAGATCGATCTCGCGAGCAATTGGATCATCCGCCACGGCCCTGAAGGGCGTTATGGCGCAAACGACGCCGGCCTTCTCGGACATCGCCTCGACCGAGTCCATTCGGTCGTCAACCTTGACGGGCTGGTCAACGACTACGCGGTCGCGGACCTCGTCATCGACAACGTGTCGCGCCGGCGGCGAATATCTGACACACGGATCGACTACTTCGTCGGACGGCTCACCCAGCGTCAGCTCGATGAGCAGCTCGCATGCGGGAAAACTCTGTGGGCGTCGCCAGGCAAGATCCCGTACAGCGATTTGCTTCACGCGTACTCCGTTGGCCGACTCTACGTGCTCGACGTGCGCGCCTGCCGGAGCACCTAACCCGAGGTCAGGCCTCGTCGAGCTTGCCGCCGTGGCGAACGACCCACGACGACGCCGTCGTCACGGGTGCACCCTGGACGAGCACGTTGTCGACGAGGCGATAGTCGGCGCGCCATTCGTCGGGACGGACGTCGTGGAGCACCCACCCTTGGCGTGTCGTCTCGGACCAGCGGAGGTGGGGGCTGTTCTCGTGGATCGTCGGTTCGATCCCCGCGAGGGCGCGACTCGGCGTGGTCGAGACTGCGGGGCCGACGAACTCGACGCCGACGACCGACGAGCTCGGGTCGTCGAAATCCTCGGCCAACGTGCCGACCCAGCTCGAATGTACGTCGCCGGTCAGCGCGACGGTGTCGGCGACTCCGCGGGCGCGGCGCGGCGCTAAGAGCGGGCCGGGCGCGACCGGGTACCCGTCCCACTGGTCGAGGTTCCAGACCGCGTTGCCGGGCGCGAAGCGCCACTGTTGCATGACGACCTGGTTCGCGAGCACGTTCCACCGTGCGTCGTTCCCGCGCAACCCGGCGCCGAGCCAGCGCTCCTGGGCCGGGCCGAGCACGGTGGTCGCCGGGTCGAACGCAGCCTCGCACCGAGCACCGATGTCTCCGACACCACACGTCTGGTCGGTGCGGTACTGACGGGTGTCGAGCACGTGGATCGTGGCGAGTCGGCCCATGGAGGAACGGCGATAGATGCGGGCCCTGGGGCCGGTCGGCGCCGGGAGCCGCACCGGCTGGTGCTCCCACCAGGCCCGGTACGCGGCCGCCCGGCGCGGGAGGAACGACGCGGTGTCGGGCGTGAGGCTGCCGGGCACAGGACTATCGGACGTGTAGTTGTTCTCGACCTCATGGTCGTCCCATGTCACGAGCCACGGCGCGATGGCGTGCGCGGTCTGGAGGTGTTCGTCCGACTTGTAGAGCGCGTAGCGCAGCCGGTAGTCGTCGAGCGTCACGGGCGTTGGGAGCATCGGGTCGCGGACCGGGCCGCCGGAGTACTCGTAGATGTAGTCACCAACGTGCAGGACGAGGTCGAGGTCGTGCTCGGCAAGGTCGGCGTACGCCGTGTAGTAGCCCTGATCGAAGCGCTGACACGAGACGTGGGCGAAGCGCAGGCGGTTGGGGAGCACGTGATCGGCGGGTGCGGTTCGAGTGCGCGCGATCGGTGTCTCGTCGTCACCCGCGACGAAGCGGTACCAGTACGGTCGGCCGGGCTCCAGGCGCTGCACGTCGACGTGGACCGCGTGCCCGTGTTCCGGACGCGCCGTCGCCGTTCCGGATCGGACGATCGTGCGCATCCGATCGTCGCTCGCGACCTGCCACCGCACCGTGACTCCTCTGGCGGGCATTCCACCGCCCGCCAGAGGATCCGGCGCGAGCCGGGTCCAGAGGACGACGCCGTCGGGCAACGGGTCGCCGGAGGCGACCCCCAGGGAGAAGGGATAGCCCCCGCTCGACGGTGGGGCGCCCACCGGCCCGAGAAAGCGGGCGGGGAGCGCCGTCGCGGCCAGTGTTGCAGCCGCTCCACCGAGGAACGCCCGGCGGGACACGCGGCGCCCCGCGAGTGAGATCCCCTCGGATCGGCTGTCGTCCATTGCGCTCCTCTATCAGATCGCGGCCCCACTTGCCGGAGCGCCGGGTGCCGAGACAAACGGCCGTGGGCGTCGTACGCTCTCGGCACACTCGGAACCCTGGGGGGAACGCATGGCAGGTACCGGCATCAGCCGTCCGTCGAAGTGGAAGGTCTGGTTCGCTGCGCTCGTGGTGGTCGCGCTGGCGCTCGGTGCGAGCGGGGGTGTGGCCGCGGCAGGGAGCACCAAGCTGAAGGACCTCGGCCACGGCGTGAGCGCGAAGGACATCAAGGTCGGCATCGCCATCATCAACTACGACTCGATCGCCGAATACGTCGACTTCGAACGAGGAGATCAGGAGAAGACCGCGCAGATCTTCGTCGACAACATCAACAAGAACGGTGGCGTCGACGGCCGCATGATCGATCCCGTCTACAAGACGTACGAGCCGATCCCCGGGCGCACGCCCGACCCGCTCGCGCTCTGCACGTCGTGGACGGAGGACGAGGGTGTCTTCGCGGTGCTCGGCGTGTTCATCGACTTCAGTGGTCAAGGGCAGCTCTGCATCGCCAAGGAGCACAACACCATCCACATCGGGCACGAGCTCGAAGACAAGTGGATCGAGCAGTCGCCTGGCGGACTGCTGCTCACTCCCGACACCACGAAGGAGACCGCGGTCAAGGTCTTCGTGCCCCTGCTCCTGTCGAGCGGCAAGCTCAAAGGCAAGACAGTCGGGTTCCTCACCGATCAGAACGCCGAAGGCCGGGTCGAGGACCTCGTCGTACCGGCGCTGAAGAAGGCGAAGATCAAGACCGGCTCGACGGCGGTGCTGAGCATCACCGGCACCGACACGTCGGCCGCGCAGGCCCAGCTCGACAGCTTCATCGAGAAGTGGAAGAGCGAGGGCGTCAACACGATCTACATGGCCGGCCTCACGGCCTCGGCGAAGCAGTTCGTCGAGAAGATCAAGCAGGCGATGCCGAACGTGCTGTTGCTCGCCGATGCGAGCTCGACGGCGGAACAAGCCCAGGACGAGGTGAAGGCCGGGAAGAGCCCGAACCCGTACGAGGGCATGCTCGGCGTCATCGGGGAGACCTCCGAGGAGAGTTGGGGGAGCAAGACCAAGCTGCTCCAGCAGTGTGTCGACATCTACGAGAAGGCCACGAAGACCACGGTGCCCGGCCCCGACGAGGTCACCACCAACGCCAAGGGCAAGACGGTGGAGCTCTACATCGCGGTCACCGACTTCTGTGGCGAGCTGTTCATGTTCCGGACCATCGCGGAGGAGGTCGGCCCGAACCTGACGATCAAGAACTGGCAGAAGGCCGTCGACAAGTTCGGCAAGATCGAGCTGGTGGCCACCGATATCGCGTCGCTGTGCAAGGGCAAGTACGCGGCCGATGACGCCTTCCGGCTCGCCGCCTTCGACTCGGCCGTCGGTGAGGACGGTGACTGGAAGTCCGTCACCCCGCTCAAGGACGCCAGCGGCGGTCGGTGCACGAAGGCCACCAAGTCATGAGGTAGAGGGACCGTAACGACGATTCGGGGCCTCGCGCGAGCGGGGCCCCGAATCGCGTTATGCCGGCGCGTTGCTGCGCTGGATGGCGCGCTCGTCGGTGCCGAGGTACGACGCCACCACGCGGGGGTTGTCGCGGATCTCGCCCGGCGCGCCGTGGGCAATGATCTGACCGGCCTCGAGGCAGTACACGCGGGTGCTGATGGAGAGGATGAGTGGCAGGTCGTGCTCCACGACGACCAACGTGGCGTCGAGCTCCTGCTGCACCCGGAGGATGAGCGGGCCGAACGCCTCGGCCTCGCGTTGCGCCACTCCCGCGGTCGGCTCGTCGAGACAGATCACGCGGGGAGCGACCGCGAGCACGGTCGTGAGCTCGACGATGCGGCGGGTGCCTGTCGACAGCTCGGCGATGTACCGGTCGGCGTAGCGGCCGAGGCCGAGGAAGTCGATGAGTTCGCTCGCCTCGGAGTGCTTGGAACGCTCTACCTTGATCGACGGGAGCCACAGCAACGATCCCCAGAACGACGTACGGCGACGCGCTTCGAGTGCGAGCTCGATGGTGTCGCGGACGGTCAACTCGGGGTAGAGGCGGGCGGCCTGGAACGTGCGGCCGAGCCCCGCCCGAGCGCGCTGCTGCGCGTTCTTCTTGCTCACGTCGCGTCCGAGGAGCGCCACGGAACCGCGACTGGACACGAAGCCACCGATCGCATTGAGCAACGTCGACTTCCCGGCGCCGTTGTTGCCGATGAGGCCGATCACCTCGCCGGGGTTGGCGTGGAAGTCCACGTGGTCGACCGCCACGAGGCCACCGAACTGCACGCTGAGCTGGTGGGTGGCGAGCACGCTTCCGTCGGCATTGCACCGCGCCGGCTCGAGCGTGGCAGCTCGACGGAGCGACGCCGGGGGCGCGGTGATCGTCTTCGTCTGCTCGACCGGGCCCATGCGCTTGTCGACCCATCGCAGCAGCGAGTCGCGCACGTAGTGGCCGATCTGCACGAAACCCCCGGGGATGTACAGCAGGATCAAGAGCAGCCCGATGCTCGACGTGAACAGAGGCACGATCTCGTTCTGCGGCCAGAAGGCTGGGAGACCGACGACCCAGACCGCCCCGACGACCGCGCCCGACAGGCTGCCGAGGCCACCGATCACCGCGATCGAGATCAGGCGGATCGAGTCCTCCACCAGGAAGAAGCGCTCCGCGGGACCGAACGTGAGGTTCACCGCGCCGAGGAGCACACCGCCGAGGCCGGCGATGAAGCCACCGACGGCGAAGGCGATGAGTTTGGCGCGCGCAGGAGAGACGGTCATCGCCGCGGCCGCGAGCTCGTTCTCACGGACACCGACGATTATGCGACCGATGCCGGTTCGCTTGAGATGCCCGACCAGGAGCAGGACGACGACGAGGACGATGAGCACGAAGTAGTAGTACGCACGGTTCCGGTGCGTGAGCTCCAGTGGCCCGATGTCCGCGCGCGGGATCTCGATGGTCGAGAACCCGGCGGTGAAGAACGGGCGGCTGAACAGGTACAGCTGGGCGGCGATGGCGAACGCAAGTGTGCTGACCGCGAGCAGGAGCCCGCGCACGCGTAACGCTCCGACGCCCACGAGCACGGCGACGAGGCTGGCGAAGCTCGCACCGAGGAGCAGTGCCCACGGGAACGAGACCCCGGGGAGGCTCCCGTTGATGAGGCGCAGGCTGTGCCACCCGATGTCGGCCGAGAGGCCTCGGATGAGCGCGGCGGCCGTGAGCGCGCCGAGTCCCGCGAACGCCATCTGCCCGAGCGACAGTTGGCCGCCCCACCCCGTCAAGACCACGACCGAGACCGCGCACAGGGCGAACGCGACGACCATCGTCCAGGTCTGGTGACGCTCCGACTTGTCGACCAGTAGGGGCCCCACCACCGACGCAACCAGCGCGAGGCCTGCGAGGAACTGCGGCATGCGCTTGACCCACCAGATGTCGCGCAGCCGTTCAGGCACCGCGGCGATGCGCGGCGCGAACTGGAAGCTCTCACCCGCGGAAGCCGTGTCGCGTCGGCTCACGACCGCGACCAGCACGAGCACGGCGAGGAAGAGAACGAACTGCACGAGGCCGGTCTCGTTCGTGTAGTTGAAGAAGAGCACCCGGTCGATGATGCCGATAGCGACGCCTCCGAGCATGGCGCGCGGGAACGACACCATTCCCCCGATGAGTGCGGCGGCCATGCCGCGCAGGAGCGTGTCGGGCCCGATGTTCACGAGGTCGGCGGAGACCTGATCGGTGGCGGTCAAGAAGACGGCAGTCGTCGCGAGGAAGCCGGCGATCGCCCAGACCCCGGTCGACACCATCTTGGGGTTGATGCCGGTCATGCGCGCGAGATCGGCATTTGTCGCCGAGGCGCGCACGGCGTCGCCGAAGGCGGTGTGGCCGAGCAGCCACCACAGCCCGAGCGCGATCAAGGGGACCACGATCAGCACGAGGATCTGACTCGCGCTGACCTCGATGTCGAGGCCGGGGTGCCAGGTGCCGGTGAACGGCAGCGGAAACTGGGTCTGCAGCGAGCCGGTCCGGTATGCGGGCAGCGAGAGCGTGATGGCCTCGCACAGTTGGGCCACGCCGATGGTCGCCACGAACACGATCACCCGGGGCGCCTTGAACAAGCGGCGGATCACCGCGAGCTCGATCAACACACCGGTGAGCACGCCGAGCACGAGCGCGAGGGCCAACGACAACCAGTAGGGCCACCCACTGACCGCGACCATCACCGCGAAGAGCGCGGTGGCGGGCACACCCATGTTGCCGACTGCGAAGTTGATGACACGGCTCGATCGGTACACGAGGACGATGCCCATCGCCACGAGCCCGGTGATCAGGCCACCGACGACGCCCTTGAACAGCAGGTTCCAAGTGACGAACGACGCGAGCGTCATCAGCCGCCTTCGGTCCCGAAGAACACTGCGCGGGCGAGGTCGCCGCGTTCGAGGAGACCCGCGGTAGGGCCTTCGAACTTGACTTCGCCCTTCTCCAGGAAGATCGCACGGTCGGCGACGGCCATCGCCACGTTGAGGGACTGCTCCACGATGATCATCGTCTGGCCGCGCTGCTTGAGCTGCTCGACCAGCTCGAGGAGCCGTTGCACGACCAGGGGCGCGAGGCCCAGCGAGAGCTCGTCGATCATGAGCAGCTCGGGCTCGTGGATCAGGACCCGCGCCAGCGCGACCATCTGTTGCTCGCCACCGGACAGGCTGGACGCAAGCTGCCGTCGATGGCCCGCAAGCTCGGGAAAGAGCTCGAACACGTTCGCCACGCGCCGCTGCACCTCGCTGCGTCCCGACGCGTTGAGCCGCGCGCTCACGTTCATGTTCTGTTCCACCGTGAGGTTGCCGAACACGCCGTGGCCACCGGGGAGCTGCATGACGCGGAGGAACTTTGCCCGTTGCTCGGGCGAGACGTAGGTGATGTTCTGGCCGTTGAGCCGGACGACCCCGCGTTCGGGCACCGCGAGCCCGCTGATCACGCGCAACGCCGTCGATTTACCCGCGCCGTTCGTGCCGAGGAGCGCGAGGGTCTCGCCTTTTCGTACCTCGAAGTCGACTCCGAAGAGCACCTGCACCGGGCCGTACGAGAAGTCGATGTTCGCCAGCTGCAGGAGCGGGATGTCTTCGTGGTCGACGAAGCGCTTCCGGTGTTCTTCTTGTTCCTCGAGCAACTCCTCGACGACCAACGAGAGGTCGTTGCGGATATAGCGCGCGCCGTTCATCAGTAACGCGCCGCCGATGATCGCGCTCGGTACACCGAGGACGATCACCGTGCCGCGTACCCCGATCGCGTCGGTGAAGAAGGCCGCCACCAGGCCGCCCATGAAGCCGCCGATGAAGAAGATGTAGAGGGTCGACATCGCGGTGCCCATGCCGCGCAGGCGGTACGGCACGACTGCCTGGAGCACCGGGCCGACCATCGCGAACGCCGACGCGGTGAGGATCGACTGCGGGATCTTCAGGATCCAGAACCACGTGCTGCTGCTCACGCTGAACTGGATGGGTACGAGGAGTGCCGACGGCAGGATGAGCGCGCCAACGATCGCGAGAGCCTTGGCCGGGTCCAGGCGGTAGACCCGGTCGAAGTAGCGACCCACGAAGGGCAGGATCGGCAGGGCCGCGATACCCGACAGGCTGAGGATGAGTCCCCGCTGCAGCAGATCGTTGACGTGCAGGGTGTCGTCGAGATAGAGCGATTCAAGGGCTGGTTGGCTGAACAGGCCGAAGCCGAGCGCGCAGAACGCCACGAGCACCGTCCGGATCGTGCGGACCCGCTTGATGCGGGCGAATGCGGCTTCCATCGAGATGGGCGCCGGCTGCGCGTCTTCGATCACCTCGCCGAGCACGTCTTGCTTCTCGAACTGGCCGCGCGGGGGTTCCTTCATGAAGAAGGCCAGCACCGCGACGAGGATGACCGGGATACCGAGGATGAACCAGGCCCAGCGCCAGCCCTCGACACCGCCGGCCCAGGTGGCGATCGCGGCGCACAGCACAGGGCTCGCGAGCCCGATGCCGTGGGCACCCATGTTCATGACTGCCGACATCCGGGCGCGGATGCCGATCGGATAGTTGTCGGCGATCAACGACTGGTGCACCGGGATGCTGTTCGCCTTGGCGATCCCTGTCGCGAACCGCGTCCAGAAGAGCATGAACGCGCTCGTGGCCAGCCCCGAGCAGAACACGAAGAAACCGAACGCCATGCTCGCCCACCCGACGATCGGCACGCGCTTCACACGGTCGGCGAGCCATCCCATCGGAACCGCGCCGAGCACGAAGAACGCCGACGAGGCCGTCGCGATGAACACGATCGCGCCCTCGCTGATCCCGAACGTCCTTCGGATCTCGGGTGCGAGCACGCTGATGGCCGCGCCCTCGAGCTCGTCGAAGGCGAGCAAGAGCCCGAGCACGATGAACATGAGCTTGCCGCCCACCCGGAACGCATCGGTGAACGACACCGGCTCCGAGTTGACGCCGGGGAGCAGCTCGTCGGGGAAGATGACCTGCTCTCGAGCGCGCTTCTGGGCGATCTCGCGCGCGTCTTCCTCCTCGAGAACCGTCGCGGCGAGCGCCGCGGCGCTTCCGTCACCCCGTTCTGCGTCCTCCACGCTTGCCCCCCAATCGGCGAGCAGACCGGCGGATCGCTCGCCGCGGGATCGTATCGTTCCTGACGCTCCGGGAGAGTGCGATGGAAATCTGGGACTACGGCACGTCGAGGATGTGGGGGAGGCCCAGCCGGTAACGCTGCTCGTCGACGACCTTGGCCGGCTCCAACTCCGGCGGCCGGTACATCTCGAACACCTCGGCATCGTCGGCTGTGGAGTCGCTCTCGGCGAGCAGCGCGTTCACCGCTCGCCGCGCTGACTCACTGGCCGCTTCCATGCACGCGAGGTCCGTGCTCGTGTGCACGTAGTCGCCGGCGAGGAAGAGATTCGGGATTGCGGTCGCGGCTTCCGGGCGATCGTCCCAGGAGCCGATCGTGTTGATCAGGAGCGGCTCGCGGTTCTCCGCGATGCGACCGTCGGGCTGCGGTGTCTGGGCCGGGTAGGTGATCGCGGGGTCGAGGAACCAGGTGACGACTGCGTCGTCGGTGAGCAGCTGCTGTCCGGTGTCGTTCAGATGCGCCTTGATCTGCTCGAGGACCTCGCGCGCGATCTCTGGTGGCTGCAGGTTCCATGCCGGCTTGCCGAACACGATGCCGGGTTCCCTCCAGTTGGAGATGTCGACGGACAGAACGTCGGCCACCCGTCCGTCGCCGTAGTCACGCTGCAGGTCGTGGTTCGTCCAGAACTGCCCTTGGCTGATCGAGGTGAGCGCCCACGGCGAGTCGATGTAGCTGACATGCCCGGCGACGATCGGCAATGGCCGGTTCAGGAAGAACTGGATCCCGTTCATCCACGACGTCGTGAGGCGTTCCATTCGCGCGAGCTCGGGAGCCGCGGCGAGGACATCCGTGTTCCAGAGCACGCGGGCGCGTTCGACCGGGAGGGCGCAGACGAACCAGTCGGCTTCGATGTGCTCGGAACCGTTCGGACCGTTCGCGGTTGCGCCCGCGACACGGCCGCCTCGGACGTCGAGGCGGCCAAGCGCGCGCCGGTAGCGAAAACGGACGCCGAGCCGGTCGAGCTGCTTGTTCCACGGCTCGAGCAATGCCTCGTTGGTGGGCGCGTTCAGCAAGCGGTCGGGGCCTCCGGTGCCGGCGCGCCGCAACGCTGTGTACAGGAACGCCTCGCACATGTTGCCGATCGTCCGGGTGCTTGCCTCGTTGGCCTTCGCCGCGACGAGATTGCGCGTCATCGCCTCGGCGAGACTGCGGCTGTACTCGGGGGAGAATCGATCGGCGCCGACGAAGTCGCGCCACCCCACGTGCTCCCACTCACCGAAGCGACGCGCGTCGGAGCTCGTGAGGAAGATCGTGAGCCGCCCGACGAAGAAGGCAACTTCGTCCGGCGGCAACCCGGTCGAATTCTCGAGGGTTGCCTGCAGCGAGGGTCCCGACTGCGCGACGCCCTGTGGAGCGCTCACCGCGAAGACGAGATCCTGACGCTGGCCGGCCCTGGCGAAGTTGGCCTGCTGCGCCTCGACGAGATTGTCGAACACTCCGTTCGGATTGGAGCCGAACGGGATCCGGCGCATCGTGTCGGGAACGTTCTGGTAGAAGCCGGGGAAGAACCGGAAGCCGTGCTCCCCGGGCAACGGGCGGCGCTTGCCGGTCGCCGAGTCCGGAACGGCGATGCTCCGCGCCTTGCCGCCCAGTCCTGCGCGCCCGGCAGCCTCGTAGACGGTCACGTCGAAGCCGCGCTCGACGAGCTCGTGGGCAGCGGTGAGCCCGGCGACGCCGGCACCGAAGACTGCGACGGTCGGACGCTTGCGGCGCCGCGGCGCCGCGGCTGCCGATCCCGCGATTGCCGACGTCGCCGACAGGGCGCCCGCAGCAACCGCGGCCGCGCCGCCGAGGAACTGCCGTCGAGAGAGACCGACGCCGCCCTCGACCTCTCCGCTCATGGGCGTCGCGGCGTCACGCGCTCGTGCAATCGCATCCGGTAACGCTACTGACGCGTCAACGGGTTACAACTCGGCGCGCAGGTGTTCGGGCACGTAGGGCTTGCGCATCGCCTGACGCGCGCCGCGCATGACCCACGCGACCGAGATGACGAGGATGACGGGGGAGAGGAGCAGCGCCCATCCGAACAACGCCAGCATCACGTCGTTGCCGTTGAACACGCGGTAGTACACGTTGTTCCAGAGCCACCCGATCGGCCCGAGGAACGGCGTGCCCTTGATGAGCGTCTTGCTGCGAGCCTCGGCTTGGAGTTTGGCGCCCAGCGTGATGAAGTCGTCCTCGCACTCGGGATGCAGCTTCTTCGCCGCGGCGAAGGCGTTGATGCTCTGTTTGACGATCTGTTGTTCTTCCGCGCTGCCGGGGGCGGCGGTGGTGCCCGTGGGATTGAGTTGCGTGATCGACTGACGCAGGTCGCGCACCGGTCCCTGGCATTCCGCCGTGGTTGCCGACGCCGGCGCCCCGAGCACCAGGAGGACCGCGAAGGCAAGGACGGCACCGGCAAGCGCCCGTCGACTGCTGTGGTTCATCACGGTGTCATCTACCAAGATGGTATGGTCGAATGGTTCGGAACCCTAACAGGTACGATACCCGAACGAGATCGACCGGGATGTGCCTCCAGAAGTCCACCCCGATCGTCCACCCATGAGCGCCGGGCGGGAGCTGCTGCGTGACACTGCTGCAAGAACCGTCGACCCAGGAAGAACCGTCGACGAATGGCGCCCGGGTCTTCGTTCCCGCTCCGCCCGCGGCCACGTTCGAGGCTCCCGACGTCTGGGTCGACCCCGACAAATCGAAGGGCTGGATCCGGAGGTTGCTCCCGGTCCTGAAGCCCCACCGTCGCGTGCTCATCGGCATGCTCATGGCGTCGGTCGTGATGCTCGGCATGCAGCTCTCCATCCCGCAGGTCGTGCGCGGGGCCACCGACAACGCGCTGCTCGCGCAGAACACCTCGCTCACGCCGTACGTGTTGGCGCTCGTGTTGCTCGGCACCGGGCAGCTCGTATTCGGGTACGTGCAGCGGTTCGGCATGCAGCGGGCGAGCGTCGAGCTGGAGTGCACTCTCCGGTCGATCTTGTTCTCGCACCTGAGCAAGCAATCGTTCCGCTTCTACGACTCGGTGCAGTCGGGCCAGCTCATCTCGCGTGCCAACTCCGACATCCGCGCCATCCAGATGATGCTCGGGTTCGGGCCGATGATCGCGGTGTCCTTCTTGAGCTTCGTCGCCGCGCTCGCGCTCATGGTGCAGATGGACCCGGTGCTCACCGCGATCAGTGTGATCACGCTGCCGTTCGTGTTCTTCACCGGCCTGAACATGCGCAAGAAGCTGTTCCCGATCGCGTTCATGATGATGGCGCGTACTGCCGACATCGCGACGATCGTCGAGGAGAACGTCACCGGCACGCGCGTGGTCAAGTCGTTCGCTGCCGAGAAGAGCCAGCTCAGCCTCTTCGACCGTGCGGCGCGCCGGCTCCGATGGGCATCGATCCAGCAGGTGAACAACCAGGCGCGCTACGGGCCGATGATGCAGAGCATCCCGCAGCTCAGCCTCGTGATCATCCTCCTCGTCGGCGGCTACCAGGTTATCCACGGGCACATGTCGCTCGGCACATTCATCGTGTTCAACACCTACGTCGTGATGCTCCAGGTCCCGTTCGTGATGATCGGCATGATCATGATGATGGGGCAACGGGCAGCCGCGTCGGCCGCGCGTGTGCTCGAGGTACTCGATACGGCGCCCGACATGGTCGATGCTCCGGGCGCGGTCGATATCGTCAGTTGCGACGGCGACGTCCAGTTCCAAGACGTCGGCTTCGGTTACTTCGAGGGCAGCCCGGTATTGCAGCACTTCTCGCTGCACCTGCGGCCGGGCGAAACCGTCGCACTCGTCGGCCGAACGGGATGCGGGAAGTCCACGGTCTCGCGCCTCATTCCCCGTTTCTACGACGTCACCGGCGGCACGCTGCTGATCGACGGCCACGACCTACGCCAACTCACCATCACGAGTCTGCGTTCGCACATCGGCATGGTCACCGACGAGCCGTTCTTGTTCTCGGAGTCGATTCGCCAGAACATCGCCTTCGGGCGGCCCGACGCTCCGTTCGAAGAGATCGAGGCCGCCGCGCGCGCGGCGGGTGCGCACGACTTCATCCTCGAACTGTCCGAGGGTTACGACACCGTGATCGGCGAGCGCGGCTACACGCTGTCGGGTGGGCAGCGTCAGCGCATCGCGATCGCACGGACGCTGCTGGTGAACCCGCGCATCCTCATGCTCGACGACGCGACCAGCTCGGTCGACGCCCAGCGCGAGTTCGAGATCCACGGCGCGCTGCGCACGCTCATGCGCGGTCGCACCACACTCATCATCGCCCACCGGTTGTCCACCATCAGCCTCGCCGACCGCGTCGTCGTGATGGACGGTGGTCGCATCGTCGCCGATGGTCGACACGACGAGCTGATGCGTGACGTCCCTCTCTATCGGGAGATCCTCGCCCACGCCGAGGAGGAATACGAGCGGGGGCACGAACACGAGGAGGAACAAGAGGAAGAGGAGGCGCGGCGCCGGCGCATCGCGCAGCTGGCACGGGGTGGCATGGACGGCAATGGTTCCGCGCCGGGCGGTGGCCAGCTCCCCGAGCTTCCCGAGATTCCCGGGGGAATCGCCTGATGTGGGGCGGAGGCGGAGGCGGAGGCTTCGGCGGTGGGGTCATGATGGGGCCGCCCCCGAGCGCGCAGGGGGCCGTGTGGGGAACGGCGCCGGGCACTCAGTTCGCCGGCATCCCACCCGAGATGGTCGAGCGGGTCCAGTTCCTGCTCGATTCCGAACCCGACTACCAGCTCCAAGACGTTCCGTTCACGCAGGTCGTCGACGAGAGCGAGAAGCCGTTCTCGCTCGGACGGCTCCTCTGGCCCAAGCGGTGGCCGATCCTCGGCGTACTGATCCTGGTGGCCTTCGAGGCCTTCGCGCTCCAGTACGGGCCGCGCCTCGTGGCCGACGCGATCGACCAGGGCATCAACCCGCAGCCGCCGGCCACGACCGACTTCACGATCGTCTGGCAGCTGTCTCTGGTCTACGTGGGCCTGCTCGTCGCGGCCACCCTCGTCGGCGCTGTCCGCACCGCGTGGTCGGGCCGGATCGGCGAAGACGTGCTCTACGGCCTGCGGAACCGCGTGTTCAGCCACATCCAGCGTCTCTCGCTCGACTACTTCACCGAGGAGAAGGCGGGTCGCATCATGACCCGCGCCACGAGCGACATCGAGGCCATCCAGGTGTTGTTCCAGCAGGGCCTCATCAACATGTGGCTCCAGGTGTGCACGCTCGCCGTCGTGGTCTGGCAGATGTTCTCGATGAACACCACCCTCGCGATGTACGTCGTGCTCGGCGTGGTCCCCACGATGACCATTCTCACGATCTGGTTCCGTTCGCAGTCCGACTACGGCTACCTCGCGGTGCGTGACTGGATCGCGCACTTGATGGCCGATCTCCAGGAGAACCTCTCGGGGACGCGCGTGGTGGCTGCGCACAACCGGCAGCGGTACAACCGGGTGAAGCACACCAATGTCATCGGCGAGTACCGCAGGGCCAACCTCTACACCGCGCACATCGGCGGGGTCTACGGCCCGAGCGCGCAGTTCATCGGCGTGCTCGCGCAGGCGATGATCGTGTTCATCGGCGGGAACATGGTGCTCGACGGCAAGCTGAGCTACGGCGACTTCGCCGCGTTCAGCCTCTACCTCACCCGGCTGTTCGCGCCGATCCAGCAGCTCGCGCAGCTCTACAACACGTACCAGCAGGGTCGCGCCGGCATCATCAAGCTCCGTGACCTGTTCAGCACCCGCCCATCCGTGCGGGAGAAGCCGGACGCGCGGGAACTGCCGCCCATCGATGGTGAGATCACGCTCGAGAACGTCACGTTCGGTTACAACCCCTCCGCGGTCGTGCTCGAGAACGTCGATCTCACGATCGCGGCGGGGGAGACGTTCGCGCTGGTGGGTCCTACCGGCGCGGGCAAGTCCACGATCGCCAAGCTGCTCACGCGCTTCTACGACCCGCTCGACGGCAGGGTGCTCGTCGACGGCTACGACATCAGCGACGTCACCCTGCACTCGCTGCGCAGCCAGCTCGGCGTCGTGCCCCAGGAGTCGTTCCTGTTCGCCGGGAGCATCGGCGACAACATCCAGTTCGCCCGGCCCCAGGCCACGCGCGAAGACGTGCTTGCGGCGTGTGACGCCGTCGGCATCCTCGACCTCATCAACTCGCTCCCCCAGGGACTCGACACGCCGTGCCACGAGCGCGGCGTCACGCTGTCGTCGGGAGAACGCCAGCTCATCGCCCTCGCCCGCGCGTTCCTGGCCGCGCCCCGCGTGCTCATCCTCGACGAAGCCACCTCCAGCCTCGACCTCGCGACCGAGTCGCTGGTCGAGCGCGCCCTCGACGTGCTCCTCGAAGGGCGCACGGCGGTGCTCATCGCGCACCGGCTGAACACGGCCATGCGGGCCGACCGGATCGCGGTGGTGGAAGACGGCCGGCTCGCCGAGGTCGGTCCGCACTCGGAGCTGATCGCCATGGACGGTCGGTACGCGGAGATGTTCCGAGCGTGGCAGCATTCGCACGAGGCCCACGTCTTCGACGGCTGAGATGCAGCCACTCCCACGCGCCACCGCCGTGCTCGCCGAGGGAATCCACCGCGGGCTACATCTCGGCGCGCAGGTGTACGTGTCGCGCGCGGGAGAGACGGTCGCCGATTTCGCGATCGGCGAGGCGCGCGCCGGCACGGCCATGACGCGCGACTCGATGGTCACCTGGTTCTCGATGACGAAGCCGTCGGTTGCGGTGGCAGTCGCGCAGCAGTGGGAGCGCGGGCGACTCGAGCTCGACGACCCGGTGGCGAAGCATGTTCCCGAGTTCGCGCAGAACGGCAAGGAGCGCATCACGCTGCGGCACCTGCTCACGCACACCGCGGGCTTCCGCGGTGGCGACCAGGTCGTGAGCAGCGGCAACCTCGACACGTATTGGGAAGAGGTCGTGGCCGGGATCTGCGCGGTCGAGCCCGAGGAAGGCTGGGAGCCCGGCACGCGTGCCGGTTACCACCTCGGTTGCGGGATGACGATGCTCGCCGAGGTCGTGCGGCGCGTCGACGGCAGGCCGTTCGAGCAGTACGTGCGCGACGAGATCTTCCTGCCGCTCGGCATGGACGACTGTTGGGTGGGCATGCCGCCCGAGCGTCACGCCGAGTACGGCGAACGCATCGGCACGATGCACAACACACAAGGTGAGGCGCCGGTTCGGCTCGACGTGCTCGACACCGCCGACACGTTGGCGAAATGTATCCCCGGCGGCGGCGGCCGGGGCCCGATGCACCAGCTCTCGCGCCTCTACCGCGCGTTGCTCGGACGCGGCGAGCTCGACGGCGCGCGCATCCTCTCGCCACAAGCGGTCGAGGCGATCACCGCACGCCACCGCGTGGGCATGTTCGACGAGACGATGAACGCCGAGATCGACTGGGGTCTCGGTCTCGCGGTGGACACGTTCGCCATGGGACGCTACGCGTCACGGCGTGCGTTCGGTCACGGTGGCGCGCTGTCGTCGCAGGCGACCGCCGATCCCGAGCACGACCTGGTCCTGATCCTCCAGACCAACGGTATGTGCGCGAACGACGACCACTACCAACGGCTCGCGTCGTTCAGCAGCGCGGTCTACGTCGACCTCGGGCTCGCGGCGGAGGACGCCGTCGGACGCGACAAGGCCATGCCGCACGCCGAGCTGCCCGTGTCCGTGACGGGCTGACATTCGATCGAGGGGGCGGCATGGCTGTGATGCCGATCGGCGCCGCGGTGCGCCGGTTCGCCGAGGAACAGCCCGACCGGCCCGCGCTCACGTGCGACGGCGAGACGGTGATGTGGCGAGACCTCGAGCCGCGCACGAACCGGCTCGCGCACACGCTCGCGCGGCTCGGCGTGGGACACGGCGACTTCGTCACGATCGGCCTGCCGAACGGCATCGCGTTCTACGAGACCTGCATCGCGGCGTGGAAGCTGGGCGCGACGCCGCAGCCGATCTCGTCCCGTTTGCCGCCGCGCGAGCGCGACGAGATCGTGGCGCTCGTGCAACCGGCGCTCGTGGTCACGGATCCGATCGAGCCCGACGCGGACGCGAGCGACGAGCCGATCCTGCCGGATCGCATCGCGCCCGCGTTCAAGGCGCCCACGTCGGGTGGCAGCACCGGGCGGCCGAAGATCATCGTGTCGGGCCAGGACGGCACCACCGACCCCGACACTCCGTTCGGGCTGGCGGGACGGTTGCGAGGACAGACCGAGCTCGTCGCGGGGCCCCTGTACCACAACGGGCCGTTCGTGTTCTCGGTGCCCGGCTTGCTCTGCGGCGGGCACCTCGTCGTGATGACACGCTTCGATGCGTCGGACGCGCTCGCGCTGATCGAGCGCCACGGGATCGAGTGGATGATGCTCGTGCCCACGATGATGTTGCGCATCTGGCGTCTGCCCGAGGAGGAGCGGCTCGGGCGCGACCTGTCGTCGGTCCGTGCGGTGCTCCACCTGGCCGCACCCTGCCCCGCGTGGCTGAAGCACGAGTGGATCACCTGGCTCGGTGCCGACGCGATCTACGAGCTCTACGCGGGCACCGAGGCGCAAGGCGTCACCGTCATCACCGGCGAGGAGTGGCTCCGGCACGAGGGGTCGGTCGGCCTGCCGATGCCCGGTCGGATGAAGATCACCGACAACGACGGCAACGAGTTGGGGCCGGGTGAGATCGGCGAGATCTGGATGAAGCCGCCGGAGGAGCACGCGACCTACCGCTACATCGGCGCCGACGCACGGGTTCGTGATGGCTGGGAGTCGCTCGGCGACCTGGGATGGATGGATGACGACGGGTACCTCTACCTCGCCGATCGTCGCACCGATCTCATCCTCGCCGGCGGCGCGAACATCTATCCCGCAGAGGTGGAGGCCGCGCTCATGGAGCACTTGAACGTCGCTTCGTGCGCGGTGATCGGCCTGCCCGACGAGGATCTCGGGCAGCGGGTGCACGCGGTGCTGGAGGTCACGGGCGAGGTGTCCGACGACGAGCTGCGCGAGTTCCTCGCGGAGCGGCTCGTGCGATACAAAGTGCCGCGGAGTTTCGAGCGGGTGAAGGATCAGGTGCGCGACGACGCTGGCAAGGTGCGCCGCACCGCGCTCGCGGCGGAGCGTGCCGATGCGAAGGGACCAGGCCGATGAGCGAGACGTGGGAGACTGTCGAGATCTGCGAGGTCGTTCCCGGCGACCGCGTGCGGTACCGAGACTACGAGTTCACCGTTTCGCGTATCGACAGCCCGTTCCTCGGGATGGACGCGATGGTGTGCCTGATCGAGGACGAGCCCACGCGGTGGTTCGCCTATCCCGGGCCGCGGAACGGCCCCGTCGAAGTGCTGCGGCCTACATGATCGGATTGGCGTGAACTGGTCGGAGGGCGACGTGCGCGTCGACGACGCCAACCTCCACTACTACCGGCGCGGCCGCGGGCCCGCGGTCGTGCTCGCACACGGCGCGCTCGACGACGGCCGGTGCTGGACGCGCGTCGCCGAGGCGTTGGAGTCGGAGTACGACCTGATCGCCTACGACGCGCGATTCCACGGCAAGTCGGACGCGCCCGTTTCCGGCATGCGGCGGGGCGCAGACGATCTGGTCGGGATCATCGAGGCGCTCGGTCTCGAGCGTCCGTACGCGATCGGGCACTCGATGGGTGCCGGCACTGTCGCGGCCGCGCTCGCGACCCTTCCCGGGTTGATCCGCGCTGCGGTGCTCGAGGATCCGGGGTGGGGCGACGCGCCGGCCGATCCCGAGGGCGCAGGCAAGTTCATGGCCGCCTTCGCCGGCATGCTCTCGGGAAAGAGCGCGGATGAGATCGCGGCGATGGGTCGGTCGTCGAGTCCCACGTGGCACGACGACGAGTTCCGGCCGTGGGCGGAGTCGAAGGTGCGGTTCCGCGGGCTGGACGAGTTCGGGAAGGCCGCGCGCGGGATGGGTGAAGGTTGGCAGAACACGGTCGCGGCGTTTCGGTGTCCCGTCCTGCTGGTCTGTGGCGGCAACGAGGGTGGTGGCCGGATCGTGACGCCCGAGGTCGCGGCGCGCGCGGAAGAGCTGTGTCCCACGCTGGAGGTCGCCTGCTTCGCCCACGCCGGCCACAACGTACGCCGCGAGGCCTACGACGAGTTCGTGAGCGCGGTCACGGAGTTTCTCCGGAGGAACTAGCGCCGTGACATCGCAACGTTTGCGATGTCCCAGAACATGCATCTTGGTGACACCGGCACCCGTCTCGCGAGCGCGCGTTATTGGCGGACATTCTGGTCGGGTTCCCGTGTCAGCAACGTGCGCGAGATCAGGCATCAGATCTGGCGCGACCATGCCGCATTGATCTCCTGGCGCGAGAATGACCGGGAACCGAACTGGGCCTTCGGGGGTACTCATCGGACAAGCCGAACCCCATCAGGTTGGAGATCCGGAAGAAGTAGCCACGTACACGAGCGACCGCATAATGCCTGATGCGCGACACGCGGGCCAGCCGCGCCCTCGCGACAGAACGTTCCCCGCACCGAGCGAGGCAGATAGGAGCGCCGCGCGACCGTTCTTATGGCCTTCAGTCCTCGCTGACGCTATTGACGGCCAAAAGGTCGACACGCCTGTCGAGTAGCACCGAATGCCCGGCGCACGTTCTGCCAGGAGTCCAGGCCGCACAGATCAACGAGGTGGAAGAGCGCTCCTGATCGTCGGGCTGAGCGAGGGTCTACAAACGACGAAGGTGGCTGACGCGGCATTAGGTCGGAGACCGTCCGGCACCGAGCGCGCTGAGCGCGTGCTGCGCCACGACGTCGGGTGGTGGCTCGATGTCGACCACGATCGCGTCGGCCGGGGCGTCGAGCGTGTCGAGCTGCGAGGGCAGGAGCGCGGTGCCAGCGAAGTGGCCGTGCCGTGCCACGATCCGTTCGCGGATGAGCTCGGGGTCGCCGGTGAGGAGCACGAACCGCACTCCGGTGAGGCCGGCGGTGAGACGTTGGCGGTACTCGTCGGTGAGGGCCGAGCAGGCGAGCACCGCGCCGGTCGCCGAGTGGTCGTGGAGGGCGTGGTCGAGCCGGTCGAGCCATGGTTTGCGGTCGGCGTCGGTGAGGGGTACCCCGGCGCGCATCTTCGCCTTGGCCGCGTCGTCGTGGAAGTCGTCGGCGTCGAGGAAGGGAACGTGGAGCGCACCGGCGACCAACCGTCCAACGGTGCTCTTCCCGACGCCGGTCACGCCCATCACGACGACGATCCCTCTCACGACGCTGTCGGTCATGTGGACCATGCTCCCATCGACCATCTCTCCTTCGAAAAGGCTGCGACCGCGCCGAGAGTGCAATGATGCGCCAATGAGCGCCGACGCGCCGCGCGCACCGCTGTCAGACCTCAGGGTGCTCGATCTCTCGCGTCTGCACCCGGGCGCCTTCGTGAGCTCGCTGCTCGCCGACTTCGGTGCAGATGTGCTCCGCATCGAGCAGCCGGGTGGCATCGACCCGCTGCGCTACGACCGCGCGATGAACATCGCGTACAACCGCGGGAAGCGATCGATGACGCTCGATCTGCGCCACGAACGCGCGGCCGAGGTGCTCCGGCGTCTCGTGCGCAACACCGACGTGCTCATCGAATCGGCGCGTCCGGGGTCGATGGACCAACGTGGCATCGGGTACGCGGACCTGGCGGAGGCGAACCCGCGTCTGGTGTGGTGTTCGATCACCGGCTTCGGCCGCGGGAGCCCGTACGCCGACCGTCCCGCGCACGATGTCACGTTCCTCGGGTATGCCGGTCTGCTCTCGATGATGGTGGGAGACACGGTGCCCGCCGCGCCGCAGTTCATCATCGCAGTGCCGATCGGCGCGCTCATGGCCACGGTCGGCATCCTCGTCGCGTTACAGGACCGCGAGCGCACGGGGGTCGGCACGCAGATCGACGCCAGCGTCGTCGACGCGGCAATGTGGATGCTCGGTGAGCACATGACGCGCGCCGCGCAAGGCAATGCCGTCGGATGGGGCGACACCGCCTCGCGCCGCACCTACCGCTGCGCCGACGGGCGTCTGATCACCCTCGGCGCGGCCGAGCCGCGCACGTGGGGCTCGTTGTGCGATGCACTCGAACGTCCGGACCTCGTCGATCGCCTGACCGACGCCGACCAGGACGTGCTCACCGACGAGTTGGCCGCCATCTTCGCGGCGCGGCCGGCGACGGAGTGGGTCGAATGGCTCGCGCCGACGGCCGCGTGCCTCGGCCCCGTGAACACTCCGGAGGATCTCCTCGACGATCCGCACGTGGCCGCGCGCGGTGATCTGGTGACGCTCGACGACGGCTCCGGCGAGAAGATCTTCGCCAATCCCCTCCGATTCGTCGACGACGACGGAACGCGCGCCTACACCGCTACCGGCGCGCCCGCGGTCGCCGGCGCGCACACCGGCGATGCGCTCGCAGATGCAGGCTTCACCACCGACGAGATCGCCACGCTGCGCGAGTCCGGCGCGGTCTGAGCAGCAGGAGTCGAGCGGGTGACCGTGGCCATCGACCTCACCGGGCACCGCGCCCTCGTGACCGGCGCGGGCCAGAACGTCGGCCGCGGGATCGCGCGCATGCTCGCGGCCGCGGGCGCCGAGGTGCTCGTGAACGACTTGATCGAGGAGCGCACGCAGAACGTCGTCGCCGAGATCGACTCCGACGGTGGCCGTGCCGTGTCAGTGCCGTTCGACGTGACCGACTACGACGCGGTGAAGGCCGCGATCGACGCGGCCGGGCCGGTGGACGTCCTCGTGAACAACGCCGGAAACGCGGGGGCCCCGAACCTGATCGGGAGCTTCGACACCGCGTACTTCGTCGACACCAGCCCCGATACGTGGGACCGCTACGTGCGGATCAACTACTACGGCGTCCTCAACTGCGTGCACGCCGCGTTGCCGGGGATGATCGACGGCGCCTGGGGGCGCATCGTCACCCTGATCTCGGACGCGGCCCGGGCCGGCGACACCCGTACCGCGGTGTATGGCGGTGCCAAGGCGGCTGCGGCGGGCTTCATGCGTGCGATCGCGCGCGAGGTGGGCCGGCACAACATCACCGCGAACTGCATCTCGCTCGCGACGATGAACAACACCCCTCCGGACGCGCCGCCGCCGTCCGAGCAGGAGAACGAGATGATGGCGAAGGTCATGAAGCAGTACATCGTGCGCCGGAGGGGTGAACCCGCCGACGTCGCGGCGATGGTCTGCTTCCTCGCGAGCGACCTGTCCTCGTGGATCACCGGCCAGACCTACCCCGTCAACGGCGGCTACACCCTCTCCCTCTAACCCGGCGCGGCGAGCGGAGCGAGCTCGCCAGGAGCGCACGGCCGCGAGCCGGGTATCCCGGCGAGCAGTGAGCGACCCATGTGCAGGAGCGCACGGCCGCGAGCCGGGTATCCCGGCGAGCAGTGAGCGACGCATAGACAGGTACGATCAGTGCTGCATGGAGACTGTCGACGACGTTCGCGCCGCGCTCGAAGCGCACCAGTACCTGGCCGACGAGGGGCTCGCCACCGCGATCTTCCTCGCGATGCGCCTGAAGCGGCCCCTGCTGCTCGAGGGCGAGGCGGGCGTGGGGAAGACCGAGGTCGCGAAGGTGCTGTCACGCTGGACGGGCGGCGAGCTCCTGCGGCTCCAGTGCTACGAAGGGATCGACGCCGCGCAGGCCGTCTACGAGTGGGACTACTCGCGCCAGCTCCTCCACCTCCGGGCGGTCGAGGCGAAGGGGGAGGAGGTCGTCGAGGACGAGCTCTACTCCGAGCGGTTCCTGGTGAAGCGTCCGCTGCTGCGGGCGATCGGCTACGAGTCGGAGGCGCTCGGCGCGGTCACGCCGCCGGTGCTGCTCGTCGACGAGGTCGACCGCGCCGACGACGAGTTCGAAGCCTTCCTGCTCGAGATCCTTTCCGACTTCACGATCACGGTGCCCGAACTGGGCACGTTCCGCGCGCAGGAGCCGCCGATCGTCATCGTCACGTCGAACCGCACACGCGACGTGCACGACGCGCTCAAGCGTCGCTGCCTCTACCACTGGATCGCGCATCCCGACTTCGACCGCGAGCTCGCGATCCTCCGGGTGCGCGCACCCGACGTACCCGAAATGCTGGCACGCCAGGTCGCGGCGGCTGTCGAAGCGCTCCGTGGGCTCGAGCTCTACAAGCCGCCGGGTGTCGCGGAAACGATCGACTGGGCGAACGCGCTCGCTGTACTGGGGAACGTCTCGATCGACGAACGCTCGGTCGACGTGACCCTCGGCACGATCCTGAAGTACCGCGAAGACCAGGAGCGCACGCGCGCGAACGGCATTCGTGAGCTCGTGCACTCGGCGATGGAGCGCAGTGCCTGAGTCTGAAGTCTCCGGTCTCGACCGGTTCGCGGTTGGGTTCGCGCGATTGCTGCGCGCAGCAGGGCTCGACGTTCCGCTCGGCAGCACGATCGCGTTCGGCGAGGCGCTCATCGCGGTAGGTGTCGATCGTCGCGATTCGGTGTACTGGGCGGGGCGCACCACGCTCGTACGTCGCCCGGAGGACACCGATACCTACGACCGCGCGTTTCGCGCGTGGTGGGAACACGAGCACGAGCTCGATCTGGTCCCGCCGCCGCCCGCGCGCGAAGTGAGCATTGCCTTCGACGACGCTGACGACGGCGACGCGCCCGAACCCGGCGACACGACCACGGCACCGGCGCTCGCAGTACGCTACAGCGCAGCGGAAGTGCTGCGGCACCGCGACTTCGCGTTGTACACCTCGGACGAGTTCGCCGAAGCGCGCCGGCTGATGGCGGATCTGCGGCTCGCGGGTGCGCTACGACGATCCCGACGCCAGCAACGCAGCCGTCGCCACCGGGGCAAGCCCGACCTCCGGCGAACGGTGCGGCGCGCGCTTCGCACCGGTGGGGAGCCCATCCACCGCGCGTTCGTCGAGCCGGCGTCGCGACCGCGGCGCATCGTGCTGCTCTGCGATGTGAGCGGCTCGATGGAGCCGTATGCACGTGCACTCGTTCGCTTCCTGCACGCGGCCGTGGTGGGGCGCGGGCGGGTGGAGGCATTCGCGATGGGCACCCGGCTCACGCGGATCACGCGAGAGCTCTCGTCGCGCGACCCCGACGCCGCCATCGCGGCGGCGGCCCACCGGGTCGTCGACTGGTCGGGCGGCACGCGGCTCGGCGAGTCGTTGCGGGAGTTCAACGACCGGTGGGGTGTGCGAGGGATGGCGCGGGGCGCGGTGGTCGTGGTCCTGTCCGACGGCTGGGATCGCGGCGATCCCGATGTGCTCGCCGAGCAGATGGCCCGGCTCCAGCGCGTCGCCTACCGCGTCGTGTGGGTGAATCCGCTGAAGGCGTCCCCCGACTTCGCGCCGCTCGCACGTGGAATGGCAGCGGCGCTCCCGTACGTTGACGAGTTCGTCGAAGGGCACTCGCTGGCTTCCCTCGAACAGCTCGCGAAGGTGGTATCCCAATGAAGGTGAACTGGTGAAGGTGAACTGGTGAAGGAAGTGCTGGACGACATCGAGCGGTGGCGTGCCAACGGCCACAGGGTCGCGGTCGCGCGAGTCGTGGGCCTCGAGGGCTCGGCCCCGCGCGACCCCGGGGCCACGATGGCGGTCAACGACGCGGGCGAAGTTGCAGGATCGGTGTCGGGTGGTTGCGTCGAGGGCGCGGTCGTCGAAGCCTCGCTCGAGGTGCTCGCGGGAACGCGCGAGCCGGGCGTCGTCACCTTCGGTTACTCCGACGACGAGGCCTTCGCGGTGGGGCTCACGTGCGGCGGCACCATCCACTTGTTCCTCGAGCCACTCGACTGGTGAGCGGGCATGGCTGCTGAACCCCCGATCTACGAGGCGCTGCGCGACGCGCTCCGCGCCGAGCGGCCGGTCGTGCTGGCCACGGTCACCGCGGGGCCGAGCCCCGGCGTCAAGCTTCTCGCCGCTCCCGACGGCACCACGCTCGGCACGCTCGGTGATCCCGAGCTCGATCGAGTGGTGACACGCGACGCGCTCGGCGAGCTCCAGGCCGGCCTCACGTCCACCCGTCACTACGGAGAGCACGGCGAGGCGCGTGAGGACACGGTGTCGGTGTTCATCGAGTCGTTCGCGCCGCCGCCGCGCATGGTGATCTTCGGCGCGGTCGACTTCACCGCCGCGCTCGCCAAGGTTGCGAAGGTGCTCGGTTACCGCGTGATCGTCTGCGACGCGCGCGCGGTGTTTGCAACGCGACAGCGATTCCCGATGGCCGACGAAGTGGTGAACGACTGGCCCGACCGTTATCTCGAGAAGATCGGTGACGAGCTCGGCGCTCGTGATGCGGTGTGTGTCCTCACGCACGACACGAAGTTCGACGTACCCGCGATCGTCGGCGCGCTGGCCACGAACGTCGGGTATCTCGGCGCGATGGGCTCGCGGCGCACGCACGCGAAGCGGGTCGAGCGGCTGCGCGAGGCGGGTGTCGCCGACGAGGGACTCGCGCGGATCCGTGCCCCGATCGGGCTCGACATCGGCGGCCGCACGCCGGAGGAGACCGCGGTCTCGATCTGCGCCGAGATCATCGCGGTACGAACCGGCCACCGGCCCGCGTCGCTCACCGACACCGCCGGGCCCATCCACTAGAGAAGCAGGCGGAGAGATGGATCTGGGTATCTCGGGCAAGCGCGCAGCTGTCGCGGCAGCATCGCAGGGACTCGGTCGCGGGACCGCCGCGGCGCTCGCGGCCGAGGGGGTGCAGGTCGTGATCTGTAGCAGGTCGAAGGAGAAGATCGAGGCCGCCGCAGCGGGCATTCCCGGCGCGATACCGCTGGTCGTCGATGTGTCTACCGGCGAGGGCGGGGCGCGGTTCGTGCGGGAGGCGCGCGACGCGCTCGGCGGCATCGACATCCTCGTGGCCAACGGAGGCGGGCCGCCATTCGGCAACTTCGCGTCCACCGACCTCTCGCTCTACACGGCCGCGTTCGAGCAGAACTGCCTCGCGGTGATCGCGATGTGCAGGGAAGCGGTTCCGGCGATGCAGGCGCAAGGATGGGGCAGGGTGCTCGCGATCACGTCGGTGTCGGTTCGTCAGCCGATTCCGACCCTCATCCTGTCGAACACGGCGCGCGCCGGGGTGACCGGCTTTCTCAAGACGCTCGCACGCGAAGTGGCGGCCGACGGCGTCACCGTGAACACCATCCAGCCGGGATCCCACGACACCGAACGGATCCGCGCGCTGCGTGGCAGCGCCGGTGGCGGAGATCGGATCGGCGATCCCGACGACTTCGGGAAGATCGCGGCCTTCCTGTGTTCGGAACCGGCGAAGTTCCTCACCGGCGCCGGCGTCCACGTCGACGGCGGCGCCTACGCGGGTCTGCAGTAGGGCCAGTAGTAGGGCCAGTAGTAGGGCCAGTAGTAGGGAACGCGCGAGCGCCTACGCTCTGGGGCGTGATGGAGCGAGACCAACGCATCGTCACGATCCCCAACCTCATCTCGGCGGTGCGCCTCCTGTGTGCCCCGGTGTTCGTGTGGCTGCTCGCCGACGACCAGGAGATCGCCGCCGCCGCGGTGCTCGCGGTGCTCGGCGCGTCCGACTGGGTCGACGGCTGGATCGCCCGCCGCTTCGACCAGGGAAGCAACCTGGGCAAAGTCCTCGACCCGGTGGCCGATCGCGTGCTGCTGCTCGTCGCCGCTGTCGCGCTGCTGGTCGACGGCAGCGTGCCGATCCTCGTGGGGCTGCTCGTGCTGATGCGGGAGGCCGTGATCAGCGTCGCGGTGGTCGTGTTGGCGATAGCGGGTGCGCGTCGCATCGACGTGCAGTGGGCCGGCAAGGCGGGCACGCTGGCCCTGATGTTCTCCCTCCCGCTGTACCTGTTGGCCGACAACATCGACTCGGGCCACGACCTCGTGCTCGTCGCGGCGTGGTGCTTCGCCGTGAGCGGCTTGGTGTTGAGCTACTACGCCGCGATCATGTACGTGCCGACCGCGCGGGAAGCGCTCCGTGCCGGGCGCCACGAGCGAGCGACGAGTGCGAGCGCGAGTGCGAGGAGCATGACGTCGTGAAAGCAGTGATCCTGGCCGGCGGTGAGGGCACGCGGCTGCGCCCACTCACGAGCAACACCCCGAAGCCGATGATGCCGCTCGCCAACAAGCCGATGATGGAGCACATCGTGGCGCTCCTCGCGTTGCATGGCTTCGACGAGATCGTGGTGACGGTCGCGTTCCTCGCCAACCAGATCCGTGACTACTTCGGTGACGGCTCCGACTTCGGCGTGAGCATGCGCTACGCAACCGAGGACACGCCCCTCGGCACCGCCGGGTCGGTCCGAAACGCGTCCGCCGAGCTCGATGACACGTTCCTCGTCATCTCGGGCGACGTCCTCACCGATATCGACATCACCGCGTTCGTGAAGGCGCACCGCGACGCGAACGCGTCGGCGTCGATCGCGTTGAAGCACGTCGACGACCCGCTCGAGTTCGGCATCGTGATCACCAAGCCCGACGGCAGCATCGAACGCTTCCTCGAGAAGCCGTCGTGGGGAGAGGTGTTCTCCGACACGATCAACACCGGCATCTACGTGCTCGAGCCCGACGTCTTCGACTTCATCCCGCAAGACGAAGTGATCGACTTCTCCGGTGACGTGTTCCCGGCGCTGCTCGCGGCCGGACACACGATGCACGGGCACATCATCGACGACTACTGGGAGGACGTCGGCACCCTCGACGCCTACATCCGCGCGCACACCGACGTCCTCGACGGTCATGTGAAGGTCGAGATCGCCGGGTTCCGCCTCGGCGACAATCAGTGGATCGGCAGCGACGTCGAGATCAGCCCGCAGTCTCGCATCGACGGGCCGGTCGTGATCGGCGACAGCTGCCGCATCGAAGCGGGAGCTCACCTGCGCGAGTACACCGTGCTCGGCACCGACGTGATCGTGAAGGCCGACGCGTTCCTGGAGCGCGCGGTGTGCCACGACCACGTCTACGTCGGCCCCGGCACCAACCTGCGCGGCTGCGTGATCGGGCGCAACACCGATCTTCGGGCCCACGTCCGTGTGGAGGACGGCACCGTCATCGGCAACGAGTGTTTCGTCGGCCAAGACGCGGTGATCAACCCGAACGTCAAGATCTACCCGTTCAAGACGGTGGAGTCGGGCGCGATCGTCACGTCGTCGATCGTGTGGGAGAGCCGTGGCGCGCGCACGCTGTTCGGGCGCCGAGGTGTGCGTGGGCTCGCCAACGTCGACATCGGCCCCGAGGTAGTGGCGCGGCTCGCGATGGCCTACGGCACCGCTCTCCCGAAGGGTTCCACTATCAGTACGAGTCGCGACACCAGCCGGCTCGCGCGTGCGCTCAAGCGCGGGCTGATCAGTGGCCTCAACCTCTCCGGCATCAACGTGGAGGACATCGAGCTCGCGACCGTTCCGCTCACGCGCTTCCAGGTGCGCAACGGGACCTCCCAGGGTGGGATCACGGTGCGGCTCGCCACCGGCGACCCCGACACCGTGGAGATGCGCTTCTTCGGCAGCGACGGCCGCGACATCGACCCGTCGATCCAGCGCAAGATCGAGCGACTGCTCAACCGCGAAGACTTCCGCCGGGCGTTCGGCGGCGACATCGGCGACATCGCGTTCCCACCGCGGTCGCTCGAGTTCTACACCGCGGCGCTCGAGCAGGTCGTCGACATCGACATGGTCCGCCGGCGCGGGTTCAAGATCGTGCTCGACTACTCGTTCGGCGCGGTGTCGATCGTGATGCCCAACCTCCTCACCAAGCTCCGGGCGGAGGTGCTCGCGGTGAACCCGTTCGCGAGCACGCTGGCCGCGACCTCCGATTCCGGCGACACGAACGTGGTGCGGGTCGCGGAGCTGGTGAAGGCGTCGGGCAGCGATCTCGGGTTCGTGATCGATCCCGACGGTGAGCTCTCCACCGTCGTCGACGACACCGGTCACATCCTCGAGCCGGAGGAGCTGCTGCTCGCGATCTGCGCGTTGCTCGCCGAGGCGGTTCCCGACGCGCGGGTTGCGGTCCCGGTGAACGTCACCGGCGCGGTCGAGGAGTTGCTCGGCGCCGACGCCGTCGTCCGCACGAAGCTCGCGAGCGCGAACCTCATGGAGGTGGCCGCAGGCGGGAACGTGATCTTCGCGGGTGCGTCCGACGGCGGCTGCATCTGGCCCGACTTCCTCCCGGCGTACGACGCCGCCGCCACGTTGGTGAAGCTCCTCGACCTGCTCGCAACGGTCGACCGGCCGCTCTCCACAGTGTGCGCGGGCCTCCCGCCGGTGTACGTCGCGCACGAGACGATCGTCACGCCGTGGGAGCGCAAGGGCACCGTCATGCGCGAGATCGTCGAACTGGTGAGCTCACGCAAGGTCGAGCTGGTCGACGGGGTCAAGGTCTGGGACGTTGGCCGGTGGGCACTCGTGCTGCCCGACCCGGAGGACGCGCTCACACACGTCTGGGCGGAAGCGGGGAGCACCGCCGATGCGCGGCGCCTCGCGCAGGAGTACGTGCAGCGCATCCGCCAGGTCCTGCGCTGACGCTCGCTCGCGCGGAAGAATTAGTCTGCGCCCATGCATTTTCCCGACGACCTCCGGTACAGCACCGAGCACGAGTGGGTGTCGGTCGACGGCGTGCGTGCCCGCATCGGCATCACCGACTACGCGCAGGACGCGCTCGGCGACGTCGTCTACGTCGACCTGCCCGCCATCGGTCTCGCAGTGGTCGCGGGGTCCACGTGCGCCGAGGTCGAATCGACGAAGTCGGTGTCGGAGATCTACTCGCCGCTCACGGGGGTCGTCGTCGAGGCCAACCAGACACTCGTCGACGCGCCCGAGCACATCAATCAGGAGCCGTACGGAACCGGGTGGATCTTCGCGGTCGAGATCGCCGACGCAGCCGAGCTCGACGGCCTCCTCGACGCGGCTGCGTACCGCCGGCTCGTCGAGGAGGAGTAGCGATTCCGCGCTGGCGCCTCCTCGACCGGCTCGCTGCCTCCGTCGGCGCGGAGGAACAGATGGCCTTGGATATGGCGCTCCTGGCGAGTGTTGCCGGGGGTGCGCGCCCGGCGTTGCGCCTGTACACGTGGGCGCGGCCCGCGTTGTCGCTGGGACGATTTCAGTCCGACGACGAGGTCGACCGCAACGCGTGCGAACAACTCGGCGTGGAGGTGGTGCGTCGGCCCACCGGCGGTAAGGCACTGCTGCACGGCGCCGATCTCACGTACGCGGTGGCGATCCCGCGGCCCGAGGGCGCAGCGGGGAAGGTCGACGCCGTCTACTGCTCGCTCGCGAGCGCGCTGGTCGCCGGGCTCGCGCGGCTCGGCGTGGAGTCGGCGATCGCTCGCCATGCCGGCGGTGCGGGCAAGGGGCCGGTGTGCTTCACGACGATGCAGGGCGCCGACCTGCGGGTGGGGGCGCGGAAACTGTGTGGTTCGGCGCAGGTCCGCCGCGGCGGGGCCGTCCTCCAGCACGGGTCGATCCTCCTCGACCGCCTCCCCTTCGACGAGACCAGCTTGTTACGCAGCCGGAGCGGGGAGACGGTCCCGGACCGCGGCGATTTGCGCCGGGTCACGGTGACGGTGCGTGAGCTCGGTGCACCGCACGATCCTCAGGCTGTGGGTGCGGCGCTGGTGGAGGGGTTCCGTGAGACCCTCGACGTCGAGTTCACCTGACGGATCCAACCCTCGACCTCGGCTCCACGTGCAGGCCACACCACTGATCGGGGCGCGGTCGGGGTACCCTCTCGTGCATGCGATGCCGCCGGTGCGGCCACGACAACGAGGCAGGCGCGAATTTCTGCTCCTCGTGCGGGCAGCCGTTGCCCCGTGAGGAGGAGACCACGCTCAGCCTCACGGAGCTTGCCGAGCGCCTCGAGCTCGACGAGGAGATGGGCGTTGCGCTGTCCGAGCTCCCCGACGGAATGGGCATGCTCGTCGTCCGCCGCGGGCCGAACGCCGGGAGCCGATTCGTCCTCGACGCCGATCTCACCGCCCTCGGCCGTCACCCGGAGTCCGACATCTTCCTCGACGACATCACGGTGTCGCGCCGCCACGCCACCATCCAGCGCGTCGCCGTCGGATACGAGGTGAGTGACGCGGGTTCCTTGAACGGCACCTACGTCGACCATCACCGGGTCGACACAGCGCCGCTGCATCACCTCGCCGACCTCCAGATCGGCCGGTTCGTGCTCGTGTTCCTCGTGGGAGGTCAGCCCGCGTGAGCAGCGATGCAACCAGCGGGAGCCACCTGTCGATCGGTGAGGTGCTCGCCGAGCTGCGCGACGAGTTCCCCGACATCACGATCTCGAAGATCCGCTTCCTCGAGAGCCAGGGGCTCATCGATCCCGAACGCACGCCGTCGGGGTACCGGAAGTTCTACCACCAGGACCTCGCGCGCCTCCGCTGGATCCTCCAGCAGCAGAAGGAGCACTTCCTCCCGCTCAAGGTGATCAAGGAGCGTCTCGACCAGCTCGGCCCGGGAGACGAGCTGCCCTTCGCACCTCCTGCCGCTGATCCAAGTGGTGTGGGGGAGACGGCCGCGACCGTGTCCACCGGGATACAGGAACCAGCCCGGTCGGTAGCGCCATCCGCGCCGACCCGCGCACCGCTTCGCCCGGCGGCCCGCACGAGGCCACCTGCGTTCGTGCCCACCCTGCCGATCGACGACGGCGACGACGACCTCGGCTCGTCCGGAGACGAGCACTACTCGCGCGGAGAGCTCGCCGGCGCCGCCGGTCTCGAAGCCGGGCAGGTGGAGCAGCTCGAAAGCTTCGCCTTGATCACGCCCGCGCTCGAGATCGGGGGCGAGCCGCGCTACGACGCAGAGGCACTCGAGGTCGCGCGCGCCGCCGCCGGCTTTTTCGCCCGAGGTGTGGAAGCCCGGCACTTGCGCATGTACCGCACGTTCGCCGAACGGGAGGCGGTGCTCTTCGGGCAGGTGTTGCTGCCGTTCGTGCGCCAGCGCAATCCCGAGGCGAGGGCCCGGCTCCAAGACGAGCTCGTCGAGCTCTCCGTGCTCGGCCGTCGTCTGCGTACCGCGCTGCTGCGCGAGGCTGTTCGCGACTCGCTCAGCGAGTGACTGTCCCGACCACGTTGCTCGACGAAACCGCGATCCAGGAGTGCGTGGCCCGTGTCGCCGCGGAGATCGCTGCCGATCATCCCGACGGTGTGATCCTCGTCGGGGTGCTCAAAGGGGCGCTCATCTTCCTCGCCGACCTGGCACGCGCGCTGTCCGGCGTCGACGTCGCCGTCGACTTCATCGCGATCTCCCGCTACGCCCCCGATTCGGGGCGCGTGCGCATCCTCCACGACGTCGGGCTCGACCTCACGGGTCGTGACGTGGTGCTCGTCGAGGATCTCGTCGACACCGGGCTCACGATCGCGTACCTCCTCGACCATCTCCGTGCCCGCGGGCCGCGTGAGCTCGACGTGTGTGCGCTGCTCGACCGTTCCGCGCGGCGCATCGTGCCGCTGCCCGTGCGCTACGTCGGCATGGTGATTCCCGACGTCTTCGTGCTCGGCTACGGCTTGCACCTCGCCGACTTGTACCGGAACGTTCCGAGGGTGGTGGAAGCCGACCGCCACATCGTCCAGCACGAACCCGGCGCCTACGTGGGCGCCCTCTACGGGCCCTGACGGGTTGCACGGGTCAGGGCCTGAGGTCGCGGGGGAGGGGAAAGGAGGCCGGTGCTACTGTGACCGCGGACGATCCGGAGGCGCCCGTGATCCCGATGTCCCTGGTAGGTGTTCGAGTGGAGGTTCCCTCGAACCAGCCGATCGTGTTGCTGCGCGAGCACGAAGGCCAGCGCTACCTACCGATCTACATCGGTCCGCCGGAGGCAACGGCGATCGTCTACGCGCTCCAGGGCATGGAGACGCCCCGGCCCATGACCCACGACCTCTTCAAGACCGTGCTCGACGACCTCGGCGCCAAGCTGGTCCAGGTCGTCATCACGGAGCTGCACGACGGCACCTTCTACGCCGAGATCGAGATCTCGCGGGCCGAGGGCTCCACCCGGCTGTCCTCCCGCCCCTCCGACGCCATCGCCCTGGCTGTCCGCTATCCCGAGCCAGTGCCGATCTTCGCCAAGGAAGAGGTGCTGGAGGAGGCAGGTGTGCTCTTCGAGCAGGACGACGACGAGCAGTTGATCGAGCAATTCACCGAGTTCCTCGACCAGGTCCGCCCCGAAGACTTCGCCCACGGCACCGAGTAGTCCACCCCGTTTCGGGTAGCCGCGTTCGTTGACGGGCCTCGCCGATGCGGCTAACCTGACACTCCCGTAACTACGACCGTGTACTTCAGGGTCATCCCCCCTCGAGTACCGCTGGAGTGTCGTCACGATGCAGCAGAGGCTCGACGGTTTCGACGGTTCGGAAATCGACGCTTCGGAAGCGGTGCCGGTCAACTCGGGATTCCGCGGCCCGCAGGTGTGCGCGATCGTCGGCATCACGTACCGGCAACTCGACTACTGGGCGCGCACTGATCTCGTGCGGCCGTCGATCGCCGACGCGCGGGGGAGCGGCACGCAACGCGCGTACTCCTATCGCGACCTCGTGCGGTTGAAGGTCGTGAAGAACCTCCTCGACGCGGGCGTGAAGCTCCAGGCCGCGCGCAGAGCGATCGAGTATCTCCGCGAAGACCTCGGTGACAGCTGGGCCACCGCGAGCCTCGTGCTCGACGGCGCCGGCTCCGTGCTCGCGCGCACCGACGACGCGTTGATCGACCTCGTGCGCCGCGGCCAGGGTGTGCTCAACATCGTGCCGCTCGGGCAAGTGGTACAGGAGCTCGACGCGCGCATCCACGAGCTCATGCCGACCGGCACCGGAGGCTGACCATCTCGCAACTGCCTCACGAGCAGGTGCGCTTCGCGCACAACTCCGAACGGCAGTTCGCGAAGCTCCTCGACTTCTACGCGATCGAGTGGAGCTACGAGCCGCGTACGTTCGTGCTCGAATCAAATCGCGACGGCAACCCGCAGCAGGCGTTCACTCCCGACTTCTACCTCCCCGCGTACGACCTCTATATCGAGATCACCACGCTCAACCAGAAGCTCGTCACGAAAAAGAACCGCAAGGCGCGCCGCGTACAGGAGCTCTACCCCGAAGTGCACGTGCGCGTGCTCTACCAGCGTGACTACCTGCACCTGCTCGTGAAGTACGGGCTCGAGCTGCCGTCGCAACTCGTGGAAGACGGTCTCGCGGGAACGGAACCGCAACCGCTCGATCTCGCTCCGCCGGCTCCGCACCCGAGCGGCGAATCACCGCAAGCCACCGCCGAGTCTGCCTGAGGTGGCGCTGCGCCACAGCCCGCTCGACGCGGAGCACCGCGCGCTCCACGCACGGATGGCCGAGTTCGGCGGGTGGGAGATGCCGATCCAGTACCGCGGCGTGCTCGAGGAGCACCGCGCGTGCCGCGAGCGGGCCGTCGTGTTCGACGTGTCGCACCTCGGAACGCTCCGCGTGCACGGCGAGGGTGCGCTTGCCCTGTTGCAATGGGCGTTCACGAACGACCTCGACCGCATCGAGCCGGGGCGCGCGCAGTACACCCACCTGCTCGATCCCGACGACGCGCACGTCGTCGACGACCTCATCGTGTGGTGGGTCGCTCCCCGTGACTTCCTCGTGATGCCCAACGCGTCGAACACGAGACCCCTGCTCGACGCGCTGCACGAGGGACCGGGGATGGAAGTGGCGGTGGAGGACATCACCGCGGGCCGGGTGGTGCTCGCGGTGCAGGGACCACACGCACGTGAGCTCCTCGGGGGGGTCGCGCCCGGCGCGGCCGCGGTCGGCCGGTTCCGGGTGGCGCCGGTCACGTACCCCCGAGGCGCGGGCGGTTGGGCGGCCGGCACCGGGTACACCGGAGAGGACGGCGTGGAGCTCCACGTGCCCACGGAGGCCGCGGTCGCGGTGTGGCAGGCCGTGATGCACGCGGGGATCGCACCCGCAGGGCTCGGCGCCCGTGACACGCTCCGGTTAGAAGCGGGCTTGCCACTGCATGGCCACGAGCTCGGGCCGGGAATCACGCCCTTCCAGGCCGGGTTGGGGTGGGTCGTGCGCTTCGACAAGGGCGACTTCCGCGGCCGCGCCGCGCTGGAGGCAGAGAAGCAACGGGGCATCGCGCGGCGGTTACGGGGCCTGCTGCTCGACGGACGGCAGATCCCGCGCGCAGGGCACGACGTGCTCCGCGACGGCGAGGTGGTGGGTGCGGTCACCAGCGGCAACTTCTCGCCGACGCTCGAGCGGGGGATCGCCCTCGCGTTCGTGCCGCCCGACGTCGTTCCCGGCGACGCGCTCGCCGTCGACATCCGCGGCAAGAGTGTGGCGGCGACAGTGGCGGAACTTCCGTTTGTCCGCCGGTAGCCTCTGAACGGTATGGCGGAAGGGTTTCCAGCGCGGCATATCGGCCCCGACGAGGCCGAGATCGAGGCGATGCTCCGCATGTTGAGCGTCGCCTCGCTCGAGGAGCTGATCGACCGCGCGGTGCCCGAGACCATCCGCGACCGCACACCGCTCTCGCTCCCGCCCGCATTGACCGAAGCCGAGGCGCTCACCTGGCTCCGGCAACTCGCCGACCGCAACCAGGTGCTGACGTCGCTGATCGGGCAGGGGTACTCGAACACGTTCACCCCGCCGGTGATCACGCGAAACATGCTCGAGAACCCCGCGTGGTACACCGCGTACACGCCCTACCAGCCCGAGATCTCCCAGGGCAGGCTCGAGGCGCTCCTCAACTTCCAGACGATGGTGAGCGACCTCACCGCGATGGACATGGCCAACGCGTCGCTCCTCGACGAGCCCACCGCGGCCGCCGAGGCGATGGCGATGCTGCACCGCGTCAACGGCGAAAGAGCAAACGTCTTCTTCGTCGACGCCGAGTGTCACCCGCAGACCATCGACGTGGTGCGCACGCGTGCCGAGCCCGTCGGCATCGAAGTGGTGGTCGGCGACCCGCACGCCGATGTGCCGCTCGACGGTGTCTTCGGCGTGCTGTTGCAGTACCCCGGCACCACGGGTGTCGTGCGCGACGACCGCGCGCTCGTGGCAGAACTGCACGCGCGCGGCGTGCTGGTCGCGGTGGCGGCCGACCTGCTCGCGCTGGTGCTGCTCACACCGCCGGGGGAGTGGGGCGCCGACGTCGTGGTCGGTTCGGCGCAGCGCTTCGGTGTGCCGATGGGGTACGGCGGCCCGCACGCGGGGTTCTTCGCGACCCGGCACGAGTACCGCCGCAACGTGCCCGGCCGCTTGGTCGGGGTCTCGGTCGATGCCGCCGGGCGCCCCGCGCTGCGCCTCGCGCTCCAGACGCGTGAGCAGCACATCCGCCGCGAGAAGGCCACCAGCAACATCTGCACCGCGCAGGTGCTGCTCGCCAACATCGCGGGCATGTACGCGGTGTACCACGGGCCCGTCGGCTTGCGCGCCATCGCCGAGCGCGTGCACCAGCTCACTCGAGATCTCGCCGCCGGGCTCCCGCTGCGGAACGACTCGTTCTTCGACACCATCAGTGTCCGGGTGGCGAGCGCCGACGACACGCTTGCGCGAGCACGAGAGGCAGGCATCAACCTGCGGAGGATCGATGCCGCCACCGTCGGTATCGCGCTCGACGAGACCACCACCGGCGACGTCGTTGCTCGAGTGCGTGAGATCCTCGGAGCCGGCGACGCCCCTGCAGTGGAGGGGATCCCTGCGCAGCTTCGGCGCGCGTCGGAGATCCTCACGCATCCGGTGTTCCGCACGTACCACTCCGAGACGCAGATGCTGCGCTACCTGCGCCGGCTCTCCGATCGCGACCTCGCGCTCGACCGCACGATGATCCCGCTCGGGTCGTGCACGATGAAGCTCAACGCGACCACCGAGATGACCCCGATCACGTGGCCGGAGTTTGCCGACCTGCACCCCTTCGCGCCCGTCGACCAGGCCGCGGGGTACGCGGAGCTCTTCGCCGATCTCGAAGCTGCTCTGTGCGAGATCACCGGGTACGACGCGGTGTCGTTGCAACCGAACGCGGGGTCACAGGGAGAGCTCGCGGGTCTGCTCGCGATCCGCGCGCACCACGAGAGCCGGGGCGACGGCGGCCGTACGGTCTGCCTCATCCCGTCGTCCGCGCACGGCACCAATGCCGCGAGCGCGGTGATGGCCGGTATGCGCGTGGTCGTCGTGGCGTGCGACGACGGCGGCAACGTCGACTTCGACGACCTGAAGGCGAAGGCGCACGACCACGCTGCCGACCTCGCCGCGCTCATGGTCACGTACCCGTCGACTCACGGGGTGTTCGAAGCCCACATCGGCGACGTGTGCGACGTCGTGCACGAGTGCGGCGGTCAGGTCTACCTCGACGGCGCCAACCTCAACGCGCTCGTCGGCGTCGCGAAGCCCGGAAACTTCGGCGCCGACGTGTCGCATCTCAACCTGCACAAGACGTTCTGCATCCCGCACGGCGGTGGGGGACCCGGTGTCGGCCCGGTCGCGGTGCGCGCGCACCTCGCTCCGTTCCTGCCGCGCCACATCGCGGGCGCGCCGTGGGGCTCCGCGGGCATCCTGCCGATCTCGGCGTCATACATCAGGCTCATGGGCGCCGACGGCCTGCTGCGCGCGACGCAGGTCGCGATCCTGAACGCCAACTACGTCGCGTTGCGCCTGCGGCCGCACTACCCCGTGCTCTATACGGGCCCGTCCGGGATGGTTGCACACGAGTGCATTCTCGACCTGCGCCCGATCACGCAGGCCACGGGCGTCACCATCGACGACGTCGCCAAGCGGCTCATCGACTACGGCTTCCACGCACCCACGGTGTCGTTCCCGGTGGCGGGCACGCTGATGGTGGAGCCCACCGAGTCGGAAGACCTCGCCGAGCTCGACCGCTTCTGCGACGCGCTGATCGCCATCCGTGACGAGATCCGCGGCGTCGAGCGGGGGAAGTGGCCGGTGGAGCAGAGCCCGCTCCGTCACGCGCCCCATCCCGCGGCAGACGTGGTCGTCGACGAGTGGGGCCGTCCCTATTCGCGGGAGCTTGCCGCGTTCCCGAACGGAGCGGACCCGGCGCGGAAGTACTGGCCGCCGGTGAGCCGCATCGACGCGGCCTACGGTGACCGCAACCTCGTATGCTCCTGCCCGCCCGTGTCCGCCTTCGAGGACTGACCGATGGCAGTTCCGCAACCCGGGATCTTCGCTCAGGGCACGCGTTCGCACTACCACCTCGAGTTCGACGCGCGTCCTGGCGCGACCGACGCCGAGATCTGCGCCGCGCTCGCCGGCTTGCGTGAGCCGTCGGTGACCGCCGGCGGGTCGAACATCGTCGTCGGCTTCGGCGCCGACCTCTGGCGCCGGCTCCGACCCGACGACGCGCCCGACGATCTGCAGCCGTTCGAGACGATCCAGGGCGTTGGCCGCGCCGCGCCCGCCACCCAACACGACATCTGGGTGTGGAGCCACGGCACCGGCGAAGATGTCGAGCTCGACGTTGCACGCGGCGTCGTCGCGGCCCTCACGCCCGTGGCCACCCTCGCGCTCGAGCAACCCGGCTTCGTCTACCGCGACAGCCGCGACCTCACGGGCTTCATCGACGGCACCGAGAACCCGCCGGTCGAGGAGGCCCACGACGTCGCGATCGTGCCCGACGGCCAACCTGGTGCGGGCGGCGCGTACGTGATCGCAATGCGGTGGGTGCACAATCTCGCGGCGTTCCACGCCCAGCCCGTCGACGACCAGCAAGCCACGATCGGTCGCACCAAGCCCGTCAGCGTCGAGCTCGACGACAAGCCGCCCACCGCGCACATCAGCCGCGTCGTGATCGAAGAAGACGGCGAGGAGCTCGAGATCTACCGCCGCAGTGTCCCGTACGGCCGCGTCGGAGAGCTCGGCCTCTACTTCATCGCGTTCAGCGCCGACCCGAGCCGCTTCACGAAGATGCTCGCGAACATGTTCGGCACGAGCGGCGACGGTGTCCACGACCGCCTTACCGACTTCACCACACCGGTGAGCGGTTCCTTCTTCTTCGCGCCCTCCCTCGACGCGCTGGACGGCATCCTCCCGAGCGACTGACCCGCGACGTCACGGCGGGCCGCGTTCCTTGCGCTGGCCGTTGAGGAGCCCGGCTTGCCGGTCGCGTTCGGTCTTCTCGACGTGGTGGGGGTAGCAGAGCGGTTGGAAGTTTTCCGCGCTGCTGGGTCCATCGTTGGCGACCGGATCCTTGTGATCCCACTGGAGCCCGAAACGCCGGTCGCAGCCTTCTTCGGCGCAGGCGACGCCGTCGAAATCGGGTGGGTCGCCGAGATCGAGCACGGTTTGGAGCAGCGCGGGGCGGCGGCGGCCGTAGTGGACGATGGTGTCGACCTTGGTGCCGTCGTGTAAGACGACCTTGACGAACGCGTCCACCGCAAGCTTGCGCGCCAGGGACACCGGGCACGGTCCGCCACCGAGGATGTGACCGACTTCGCCGGGATGGGTGTGCCCGCGTACCCATCCGTTGAGGTCGTACACGAACACCAGATCAGGGGTTCGCGTGTTGCCGTTTCCCGTGCCCTCGAATAGCCGCTCGAACGCGTCCGCGGCGCATTGCGCGCGGGTCGTGCTGCGTCCCGCGCGACGGGCTTCGCGCCAGACGCGGTCGGTTTCGGCATCCAACCGGTTCGCGAACCGGGTCCCGAACTCGGGAGTGAAGGCGAAGGTGCCGCGGCGCATCCCGAGCTCGTCGTTCCAGTGTCGGACCTCGCGGCAGCGGTGCTGCTCGGCGTGGAGGTCTTCGGGATCGATGCTCTCGAGGTGCTTGCGGCGCGCCTTTCGTTTCAGCGACGACAGGCTCTCGGTGCGCGCCACTTCCAGAAGCTCGGCCTCGCACCCCGGCACGCGTGCGATCTCGGCGGCTTGTGCCAGTGACACCTCACCCGCCACCAACGCCTTCTTCGTGGCCGGGCACGTCTCGACCGCAGCGACCGTGGCCAGCTCCGTGCGCACTGCACCTTCCGACGACCCCGCGGCCCGGGCCAACCAGTCGTTCGCGCCCGCGAACCCGCGCTTGCGATGCGCGCCGCACTCCGATGCACGCGCCCCGAAGCGCACTCGCGCCGTGCCGCATGCCTTCTCCGCGAGTGCGAGGTGCTCCGCGATCTCCGCGCAGTCGTCACCCGAGTAGCGACCCGGCTCCACCCGCGCAAGCTCCGAGCAGAGCTCGCCAATGAGGTCACGAATACCGGGCACGGGCGCACCTCCTCTCGATCGCGCAGGTGGGAACTCGAAAGGAGAGCCATGCACGCCAGGCTCTCGAGGCGTGCCCGCATCATCACACGGGGGTACGACACTTATCCTCCGGTCGCGGTGCTCTGCTCGTGCTTCTGTGACAAGAGATGCCGGGGCACGTGGGCGAGCGGGCTGCGTGGTGCCGAATCCGCGGGGTCCGCGGTCACGATCGCGGTCGACGAATCCGGCGTGCTCCGATGGAAGCGCACCGCCACTCTCGGCTCCAGGAGGTCGAGCAGCGCACGCTGGGATCGCTCGTCGACGATGTCACGGTGGTTGTTGCGCACGATGACCGCGACCGGCGCATCGGCCACCATGAGTACGCGCAGCAACAGTTCGTCGGGCTCACGACGTAGATCGATCACCGCGCCATCCGGTACGAGCGCGGCGGCCGCTTCCCCGGCGGGGGAGTGGGGGTCGCCTCTTGCCGCCCCAGCTTGCGGACCATGCGTGTAGAGGTTGCGCGCCGCAACCGCGCGTCCGAGTCGTCGCCAGGTGCCCGCGGTGGGACGGCACACGTAGAGATCGCTCCACCCGCCGATTGCTTGCGCGAGCACGTAGCGGTTGAACGACGGGTAGATCGCTTCGATGACGACGCGGAGCCGCTGCATGCGCTCCTGCACCGCGAGCGCGAGGTCGGGACGATGGTCGCCCGCGCCGTAGGCGATGACAACGCGGCCGCGGTTACGGTTGGCGAGGGCCGCGAGGGCGCGCTCGAGGAAGAGCGCGACGCCGTCGGCCGAGTACGGCGGGTCGGTGAACACCAGTGCTGCGGTGCCGTGCAGGACATCGGGAAGACCGTCGCGCAGATCGCCAAAGAGCGTGTGGATTGTCAGGCTGCGTTCGCGCGCAACACCGTCGATGAACTCCAAAAGCGCTTCGTCGATGTCGACGACGGTGATCTCGGTGCGGGGCATCGCGAGCGCGGCTGCGATCGACGTGAGGTCGTGGTCGCCGAGGAATAAGAGCTGACCGCCGGCGACGTCGAACTGCGAGCTCAGTAGCGCGGCGCGGGCGACGACCGTCTCGGCGTCGGCCGGGATCTGGTCCAGCATCGGTCGAGGCGACGGCGCGCGGTCGATGAGGTCGGCGAGCAAGCGAATTGTCTCCGGATCGATGTCGAGATGGGGGAGTCGGGCGCGATCCGGCGCCGTATCGACGGTAAGCGAGACCGAAGGGTCGACCGCGGCGACGATCCGCTCGACCGTCCGGCGCGACAACCCGCTTGCGTGCACGAGCTCGTCCGTTGTGGCCGGACCTGCAGCCAAACGGGTCACGACGACACGGGCCCAGCGCGCGTCGGGGCCGAGCTGTACGAGGAGCTCCGGTAGCGACTTCGCCTCGGTCACCGAGCCCCTTCGATGAAGCCGACGATGGTCGGGTAGTCAGGCCGGTAGCCGTCGGTCGTATCAACCACCAAAGTGGGGATATCGAGCTCCATCGGTGCGTAGCGGGCCACGTTGAACGGCGTGACTTCCACGTCGAAGTGCACCGGGTGACGCTCGCCGCGCGCCGCCCGGTCGAGCACACGTTCGGTGATCAGCTCGTCCGGCGCGGTGCAATGCACGAGCACCGCTGTCGACCCGTCTACCAGAGGCACCACTGCATCGGCGAAGGCCTGGTGGAACGCATGATCCACGACCACTGAGACGCCGAGGTCGAGCTGCCCCTTGACGAGCGCGTACAGGACCTCGACGGACGCCCTGCCGAGTTGCTGGCTGCGCTCCACCGAGTCGACGACCAGCGAGTCGCCCAGCGCCTCCTTGATCGTGTCCTTGCCGAGCAGCGGGATCACCAGGTCGGCAGCGAGCCGGCGTGCCAGCGTCGTCTTCCCCGAGCCCGGGGATCCCGACACGAGCACGAGCAGCGGCGCCATCGCCGGCCATCTTGACCGACCACGGGGGATCGGGTCCCTCCCAAGCGAACCAACCACAACTTCACATAACGAGGATTATGGGCGTTGGTTACGTCCCGCAGCTGAATCGTGCGCAGAGGAAGGCCGCCGTGCGGTCCAGGATGTCGGCACGTACCCAGGGCACCTGGGCGACTCCATGGCCTTGTCCCTCGTAATAGTGAGCTTCGACGTCGACACCGCGGGCGCGCAGCGCGGCCTCGAGGTCCTGGGACTGGCTGACCGGTACCGCGTTGTCGTCGACACCGTGCAGGAGCAGGACGGGCACGTTGATCCCGTCGGCACGCTCGACGATGTTGACCTCGCCGCCGGGGACGACGCTGCCGATGCCGTTCCAGCCCTCGAGCAGCCCGGCGACGGAGACGACGGGCTCCGGCCGTCCCGCCGAGGCGCGGAGGGCGACGATCCCGCCACCCCGGCTGAAGCCCATGACGGCAACTTTTGACGGCGCACCGAGGGCATGGGAGACCCCTTCGACCAGCGAGTCGAGATCCGGGACGGCGGCGTCGACCACTCCCTTGAAGGACGGGGCGTCGGCACAGATGATGCGGAGGGTCGCCGTGGTGTCCTCCTCGGGAAGGGGCAGGTTGGCCCACCAACATCCGAACCCGACGTCAAAGCCTCGGGCCGAGAGCTCCTCCGCGAACGCGACGTAGTCCGTGTTGAGACCTCGGCGACATGCGTGTCGGACGACAGCACCACGTTGGGCAGCGCGGTCACGTGAGCACCTCTACTTCGCGCAGGAACTCGTAGAGGCCGTCGACGAGCCGCAGCTCTGAGAGTTCGTGGAGCGGCACCCACGCGACCTCGGCCGCGTCGTCACCGGCGACCGCCACTGACGCGCCGGAGTCGAGCACCGTCACTTCGAAGTCGAGTATCACAAAGTGATACGTATCCGCGATCCTCTCCACCCAGCCGAGGAACCGGTCGACCACCACCTCGAGGCCTGTCTCTTCGAGCACCTCGCGCACGACAGCCGTGTGCAGCGTCTCCCCCGTCTCCACGCGCCCGCCCGGTACCGACCACTCCCCCGCAGCCGGCCCCCTCCCCCGCCGGACGAGGAGCAACGCGCCGTCCTGTACCGCGACCGCGCCCACTGCGACTTCCGGCGACGGCGACGTCATGCGTCAGGCGTGAGCCGGCGGTGCATGGTGAGCGCGCGCGCCGTGAAGTGGTGCTCCTCGAAGAAGTTCTTGGTGGCGCGGTGACCGGGGAGCGCGGTCGCGTCGATCCCGACGCAGCCGCGCTCGGCGCAGAACACGATCAGGTGGTCGATGATCCCCTCCCCTACCCCGACTTCGCGCGCCCCCTCGTCGACGAAGAGATCGGTGACGATGCCGAGATGCGCGCCGGACCGCAGCCGTTCCACCACCACCGCGCCGAACCCGAGCACGACGTCGTCGATGGTGCCCACCACCACACGCGTGTCGTCACGCGCGAGCAACGCGCGGTACGAATCGTCGAGCGGCTCGGGCCACGCCTCGCGCTCGACCCACAGGGCGCCGCCTCGAATCGCGGCGAGCTCCGCGCGCATGGCGACGGCGAGCTCGACAATGGGAGCGATGTCGTGCTCGCCGGCGGGCCGGCTGCCTTCCACGTCAGGTGAGCTGCGCGATTTTACCGAGGATCGTGTTGCGGCCACGGTGACCGGCCTCGTACGCGCGGATTGCCTCGAGGGAAGCGGCGTCGAGGCCGTCGAGCCGCTCGATCACCTGTGATGCCGAGAGCTCGTCGTAGTCGGGAATCGGGAGCTCCTCGACCGTTGGCGCGCTCGCGGCTCGGTCGGCCACAGGGGCGGTCGCGGGAGAGGTGAAGGCGGACGCGGACGCGCCCGACGCCATCTCGGGCTCGGGCCGCCACGCGGTCGAGTCGGATGCGTTACCCGATTCGCCCGTGCGCCACGACATGAATCCCTGCAGCGCGCTCCCGGTGACGTCGCGCGCGAGTCCGATTCCGCCGCCCGCGACGCCGCGCGCGCGACCGATGCCTTCACCCATGCGGCGCCGGATGTCGGCGACGTCGGGAACGGGCACGGGTGGCACCGACGGTATGGGTACGTCCTGGCCGCCGAGGTGCGACGTCACTTCGCGCTTCCCGCGCGACACGAAGATGCCCATCATGCTCGGGAACATGTCGCGTACGTAGAGCGCCATGCCGACGGGTGCGTACACGAAGAGGTCGAGCGCGCGGTCGATTGGTGGCTTCTCGTCGGGCACGGTGGTCAGTCTACGGTGCCGGGCACAATGTCGGTCCTCGAGGCGATCCTGGTCGTCGGCGTCGGCTTCTTCGCGGGCTCGATCAACACCATCGTGGGTTCCGGGTCGCTCGTGACGTTCCCCACGCTGCTGGCGATCGGGTATTCGCCGGTGGTGGCCAACGTGAGCAACACGGTCGGGCTCGTCTTCGGCTCGATCAGCGGAGCGTTCGGCTACCGGCGTGAGCTCGTTGGTCAGCAGCGGCGGGCGACGGTCCTCGGCGGCGGGTCCCTCATCGGTGGCCTCACGGGCGCGGTCCTGCTCCTCACGCTGCCCAGTTCGGTGTTCGACGCCGTGGTGCCGGTGCTGATCCTGGTTGCGTGCGGGCTCGTGATCGCACAACCGCGGCTGAGCGCGATGATCGCCGCGAGGCGCACGAAGGTGGTCGAGCACGGTGGGTTCGCACTCTGGATCCTCGTCCTGCTCACCGGCATCTACGGCGGCTACTTCGGCGCCGCCCAGGGCGTGATCCTGCTCTCCCTCCTCGGCATCTTCATCGCCGAGGATCTGCAGCGCCTCAACGGCGTGAAGAACATCCTCGCCGCGATCGCCAACGGTGTTGCGGCGTGTGTCTTCGTGTTCGCGGCCGACGTGGCCTGGGACGTCGCCGCGCTGATCGCGGTGGGATCGATCGCAGGCGCGCAGTTCGGCGCGCACTTCGGACGGCGGATGCCGGCACCGCTGTTACGTGGTGTGATCGTCGTGGTCGGTGTGATCGCCGCGATCAAGCTGATCGTCGACTTCTAGTGCTCCACACGATCGCGACCACGGTGACGGCGACCAACCCGAGCGCGGAGAGCGGCACGATCCAGTCGCCGAAGCGTACGTAGGGTGTCTCTCCGGTCGTGGTCGGGATGGTCGACCGCACGATGGCTTGCTCGAACAGGTCGGTGGTGTCGTGCACCGTGCCGTCGGGTTCGATCACCGCGCTGATACCCGACACCGACGCCTGGAGCACCGGGCGCGCGGTCTCTGCCGCCCGCATCTGGCTGTTCGCCAGATGCTGCTCGGAGTTACCCGACCGGTGGTACGAGCGATTGTTGGTGCTCACCACGATCGCCTCGGCGCCCGTGCGCACCGAGTCGCGCACGAGCGGGCCGAAGGCAGACTCGAAGCAGATCACGCTCCCGATCTTGTGCTTGCCGGCCCTGAACACGACCGTCTCGTCACCGGGCTCGAAGTCGTACGGGATCTGGCGCAGTTCGCCGATGAAACCCAGCGCACCGCGCCACGGCACGTACTCCCCGAACGGTACGAGATGCTGTTTCGAGTAGATGCCCTGGAACTTGCCGGTGGGCTCGTACATGAGGTTCGAGTTGCGGTCTTTGCCGTCGCCGACCGCCGGCTCCGTGCCTGAACGGGGAGCGGGAGTGCGGGCGTTCACCAGAAGGCTCGCATGGTGCTTCCGGGCAATCGCGGTGAGCCGGGCACGGAGGTCGGGATCGAGCTGGGGATCCGTGTCGAGCGCGCCCTCGGGGAACACGATCAGGTCGTAGTCGCCCTCCAGTTCGTCGGCGAGCGCGAGGTGGTTGGCGGTGAGCAACTGCTGCTGCTGGCCGGCGAGTGACAGCTCCTGGTCGTCGCCCTGGAGTATGGCGACGCGCAGGCGGCCGGTCTCCTGAGGTTCGTACCTCGTCACGTCGGCGAGGAGCGTCACGACGAGCACTGCGGCAACACCCGACGACGCCAGCACCAGAGCGTGCCGTTCGTGCACGCGCGCCGCGAGCATGAGGTCGAGGAGGAAGCCCGCCGCCGCCACGCACACGAAGCTCACCAACGGTACGCCCCCGAAGCTCGCCAGTGCGCGGGCGGGTGCGAAGTTGTGGAGCGCGACACCCACGTCGGCCCACGCGAAGCCGCCCAGCGGCGCCCGGCCCCGGACGGCTTCGAGCGCCACCCAGGCCGCCGCGGTGAGCAACGGCGACGCGATACCCCGCCGCGCGAACACGGCGACGATCACGCCCACGAGCGCGACGGCCGCGGCCATCGCCGCGACGAACGGCACGATCGCGACCGCGCCGAAGTAGCGAACCCACTCGAGGACGACGCCATACGCGCCGGCGCCGAACGCGAAGCCGTAGAGCGCGGCATGGAGCGGGCGTGCGTCGCGCCACGTCCAGAACAGCGCGGCGAGCGGGACGACGATCAGCAGGCCGAGATCGAGGGGCGGGAAGCAGAATCCGGCGAGCACACCCGCCGCGAGCGCGACGCCGAGGCGCGCGGCGGACAGACGGTCGGGCTTGATCAGCTCAGGCGCAGTCGTCGCAGTACTGCCGTTCTTTGTCGGCGAGTCGTCGGCGCGGGAGGACGAGGAAGCACGACTGGCAGAGGAACTCGTCGGGGCGACGGGGGACGATGCGTGTGGACCCATCCCCTCGGTCATCGACATCGATCTCTTCGTCCTCGAGCTCCTCTTCGTCGTCCTCGAGGGTAGCGCTCGCCGTGCGTTCCTGGAGGAGGACGTCGAGCGGCTCCTCGACGTCGTCGGGATGGAGCTCCTCCTCGAGATCGAGGACGTCGTCCTCCTCGTCCTCTGCGGTCTCGGTGGCGGTGTCGTCGGTGACGACCACGACCGGAGCTTCGGGACCGAGCTCGAGGGCGTCCGAGTCGTCGGTCTCGTCGAGCAGCACGACCTCGTCGACGACGTCGAGGGCGTCCGAGTCGTCGGCCTCGAGCACGTCCTCGTCGAGGTTCGCCTCGTTGAGTTCGAGACCGCCGGTGTCTTCGAAGTCGTCTTCGCTCATGGTCTCTTCGGGGGTCGAGGGGCGCGGACTCTACACCGGCGTCCGGGATTCGTCGCGCACCAAACCGCGGACGTACGGGGGCTATTCCCGGAGACCTACGAAACGCGTGAGCGAAGGGATGGCGCGAATCCCCGCCCGGTGCCGGCCAGTGAATGGTGCGGGTCATGGTGCGGGCGCGTGGTGGGGGGTCCAGGAGACCGTTGGGGCCACTGTTTGGCCCGACCTGACCGAGCAGGCGGGTTATTCCAGCGTTCTCTACTTGGTCTCCTGAACCCCCGATGCCCCTACTGCTCCAGGCGCTGCGGGAGATACACGACCGGGCCGGCAAGGACGCCTTAGTACGCCCGAAGCGGGGGGTCCCTGTCAAGCTGTACCTGCCTTCGCGGCGACGCCGTGACCTGCACCGACGCGCGTCGATCCTGGTCAGAGCAGACGAAACTTTTTTCGCGCGGAAGCGTTGAGCCGGAGGCGTTTGGTCGGAGACGTCAGACGGGGTCGGCGGTACGCCGGGCGTCGGCCGCGCGCTCGGCCGCGAGACGTTCGAGCTCGTAGGTGGTGTGGTCGACGTGCGACATCGCCGCGGCGATTGCACGGTGACCCGCCTGCTCGGCGATGAGATGGTGCATCTCCTGCGCGACCTGGCGGTACGCGGGATGCCCCGACGGCATGGTGCGCAACTCGATCAGGTGCATCGCCTCACGCGCGTTCATCTGCATCGCGAACCGGATCCGGTACGCGAGCGACACCGCGTACGACGCCTGCTCGGGGAACGGGCCAGCGAGCGCGTCGTAGAGATCGGCGGAACGCGCCATCGCGTCGTCGAACTCATCGCGCAATCCGGCCTCGTCGATCGCCTCGGGTACGTCGTAGCCGTGGAGCGTGCACAGCGGCTGCCATTCGATCGTGAGCATCCGGTGGCGCTGCAGGTCGCGGAACGCGCCGTAGTCGGCGACGATGTCGAACCGGTAGTCGACCCGCTCGAAGGCGCGGCCGGGGCGGTGGCGGCGGTTCTCGCGCTCTCCCACGTACGCCCGGAGCAGCTCGACCCGCTCCCCCTCCCCCAACGTCCGCACCCGCGCCAGGATCTGGTCGTCGGGAAGCTGGGTGTACGGGTAGCAGATAGCGGCGAGGAGCTTGTCCTCGGCGTCGGGATCGAAGTCGGTGAGCGTGACCGAGGGGCGAGGCTCGGGCTCGGCGGCGGCGAAGATGCGATGGACGAGATCCGACGTGCGGTTGCGCGTCTCCGCGAGGTACGCGCTCCACGCGACGCCACGATCGATGCGGTCGACGCGCGCGACGAACGACGGGATGACCTTGCGCAGCTCCTCGAGGATCATCGTCGCGTACGTCTGGGCTTCGGGCAGCGGGTGGGCGCGCATGCGGAGCAGCAGTGCCTCGAACGCCTGACCACTGCCGTACACGCCGACGTTCGACAGCGTGGCCGCGGGCAGGATGCCGCGCGCCGCGTCACACGCCTTCGCTTTGATGCTCTGCTTGTAGGCGAAATGCGAGTCGGCGGGATCCATCGGGTAGCGCTCGCGCGCCCAGTCGAGGAGCTTCGGCAGCATGCTGGCGTAGGTGTCGAAGAGCCCGTCGAGATCGGCGATGTAGCGCCACGCGAGGTTGGGGTCGGCGAGCACGGCGCGGTCGCGGTAGTAGCGGTAGCGGCCGCCGAGCTTGCCGTCGTAGTTGATGTAGCGGGTGGACTGCTCCATGTACGACATCACGCGACCCCACTCGAGGATCTTCGTGAGCACGTTCGACGCCTGCTCGCACGCGAGGTGCACGCCACCGAGTTGCGCGACCGAGTCGTCCCCGTATTCGAGGAAGATGCGCTCGTAGAGCTCTTCGGCGCGCTTCAGGCCGACGGCCGCATCGACGGTGAGGTCGCCGGTGAGGTCGAGGTCGGCGACGAACTCGTCGAGGAACAGTCGCCGGAGGCTCTTCGGGCTCCGCGAGTAGCGAGCGAACAGGGCGCCCTTCACCACCTCGGGCAAGTTGACCACTCCGAACACCGGACGATCGAGGTTGGTGAAGTACGGCCGGAGGATGGCTTCCTCGCCGTCGGTGAACTGCTCCATGGGGTATACGCCCACTGCTTCCGCCTCCGTCACCATGTGCGGCTCGCTCACGCTCGCTGCCGTCACCACGGACCGGCGATCGTATCGGCGGCCCGCCGCCGCTTCGCGGACCCGAATCCGAGGCGGATTACACCAGCAGCGTAAAGGCCGCCGGGGCGACCGCCACCATCACTACCCGTGCCGCCGTGGCGGGTACGCCGTCGACCTCGACCTCGAGCGGCCGGCCGGCTCCGTGCCTGAACGGAAAACCCGTGGCCCGGACCTCGACCCGCCGACCGGTCACCGACCGGATCCGCGGGTGGGGAACGTGCGTGCCGAGCGGCAGCCGCGAGCGCATCGTCGCGCGCTCGCGTCGCGCGACGGCGTACACCTGTACCTCGATGCGGCCGTCGCCGGGATGGCCGCGCGGCACGACGTCAGCGCCGCGCAGGTACTGGCCGCTTGCCGCGACGATCGCGACCGCGTCGCCAGCGTGCACGACGCGGTCGTCAACCTGCACGACGATCCGCGACGCGCGGGTCCACCATCGCTGGCGATCGGGTGGTACCCCGACCACCACCATGTTCACGGCGGTGTGTGCGACGCCATCCAACTCGACCTGCAGCGCGTCGCACGGAAGCTCCGTGGTGTTCGTACTCACCTCGGACAGCCCCACGGCGCGCGCGAGGTCGGAGCCGTGTGCTGGAGAGAACGCGATCCGAGCGTGCGGATGCGCGGCAACCGCGCGCGCCAGCGCGTCGTCGCCACCCTCGACGACGAGATCGGCGGGCCCGCCGGCCGGACGTCCCCAGGGTTCTCCCTTGCTGATACTCATCCGGCCACCCCCGACGCGGCCACAACGCCGCGGTGACACGCGTCGGCCGCGTCTCGGGCACGCGCCCGAGTGGTGTCTTCGGTCGCGACCTCGGCGATCTGACGGAGCAGGTCGATGCACTGCTTGACGTTGCGCACGAAGTCGCCGCCCGTCATCTCGTCGTCGTCGAGGACGTCGGCGAGCGCGTCGCCGGCCGCCCAGTCGTACACGTAGGGAGTGAAGCCCGGATCCGGAGCGCGGGTCTCCGGCAGACCGGCGTCGTCCTCGTTGGCGTTGAGCTCGCCCGCGATCCGCTCGAGTGCCCGCGCCCGCTGCGCGACGGTCTTGGTGGGCCACCGCGCCGGCGCCATCGGCTGCTGCCCGTCGGGGCCGCGCCGCTCGTACGTGAAGCACGACACGACCGCCGCAAGCTCCGGCGCGCGCAATCCGTCGAGCAGTCCTCCGCCGATCGCTTCGGTGACGAGCAGGTCGGTCTCGGTGTACACGCGCGCGAGTCGCTCGCCTGCCGGGGTGAGCGCCCAACCTTCGACGTACCCCCACGCTTCGAGGACGCGCAGCACGCGGTCGAATTGACGAGCCAGGCTCTCGCTCCGACCGCGCACGCGGCGTTCGAGCCGGTTCACCTCGCGTTCGAGACGTTCGATCGCCTCCGACGCGCGCAGGCGGGTGGCGAGCTCGGGATCGCTCGCCGCCGGGTGGTTCGCGAGGGACTGCTCGAGTTCGGTGATGTGTGCGTCGGCGCGCCGGGAGCGGCCGTCTTCGTGGAGCGTCGCGTGTCGCAGCCGCTCGGCTGCCTGGCGGCGGAACGCCGGGTTGCGCGGCGCGAACGGATCCGGCAACTGGATCGTGGCCGCGCGGCGCGGCGGTGTCTCGAAGTCGTCGGCCCCGAGCCGCACGACCTGGCGATCCGCGCTCAGTCCGACGATGCGAGGCGAACCGCTCCGCCGGTGCTCGTGGCTCAGCACCACGACGCGCCCGCCGTAGCGCCGGGCCACGATGACGTCACCCGGCCGGAGCGCGTCGATCGCCTCGGCGACCCGCCGGACGTTGCCGCGATTCTTGCGCGCCGTCCCGAGCGCGCTCTGGAGGCGGCGGTACTCGTCGACGTCGCCTTGCTCGCTCTGCGCGGCGGCGCGGCGCCGCTCGAGTATCTGCCGGCTGCGGTCGAGCTGCCGTTCGAGTGCGACGACGTCGCGGTCGGCATGGAATTGCGCGAACGACAGGTTGAGGAGATGGTGTGCCTCGAACTGCGAGTAGCGGCGCACGAGGTTCGTCGCCATGTTGTACGTGGGCCGGAACGACGAACGCAGCGCGTCCGTACGCCGCGACGCGAGCGACGCGACCTGCTCGAAGGGTACGAACGGGCTCCAGCAGACGATCGCGTACCCGAGCGCGTCGATGCCCCGGCGGCCCGCCCGGCCGGTGAGCTGGGTGTACTCCCCCGGCGTGAGGAACTCGTGGCGTTCGCCCGTGAACTTCGAGACCTTCTCGATCACCACCGACCGTGCCGGCATGTTGATGCCGAGCGCCAGCGTCTCCGTAGCGAAGACCACCTTCGCGAGACCGGACGCGAACGCCTCCTCCACCGCCTCCTTCATCGGCGGCACCATTCCTGCGTGATGGGCGGCGAACCCTGCCTCGAGGCCGGCGAGCCACTCGCCGTAGCGCAGGACGTCGAGGTCGTCGTCGGCGAGCGATTGGGTCTTGGCCTCCGCGATCGCGCGGATCTGCGCGCGCTCGGCCGGATCGGTGAGGCGAAGTCCGGCGGCGAGGCACTGCTGCACAGCCTGGTCACAACCTGCCCGACTGAAGACGAAAGCGATCGCCGGGAGCATCTCTTCGACGTCGAGCCGCTCGACCGTCTCCACGCGACCGGGTGTGCGCAGCGGCGTGCGCGGGCGGCCCCGGTGACCTGCGTGACGTGAAGCGCGCGCGTCGAGTTTCGCCGCGTCAGGATTCGGACGGAGCTGGCCGTGCTGGGTGACGAACGTGGGCAAGAGGTGAAGCGTGTCCCGACCGCGCTCCCCCACCAGGTAGCGGTGCTCGAGGGTGACCGGACGGTGTTCCTCGATGACCGCGGCGGTGGGCCCGCGCACGGTCTCGATCCACGCGGCGACCTCTTCGGCGTTCGACACCGTGGCCGACAGGCACACGAGCTCGACCGACGAGTCGAGGTGCACGATGACCTCTTCCCATACCGGACCGCGGTAGCGATCCTGGAGGTAGTGCACCTCGTCGAGCACCACCGAGCGCAGGCCGCCGAGCGCAGGTGACGCAGCGTAGATCATGTTGCGGAGCACTTCGGTGGTCATGACGATGATCGGCGCGTCGCTGTTCACCGAGTTGTCGCCGGTGAGGAGCCCGACACGCCTGGTTCCATGAGCACGCACGAAATCGGTGTACTTCTGGTTCGAGAGTGCTTTGAGCGGCGTGGTGTAGAAGGCCTTCGCTCCGGCCGCGAGCGCCCGCTCCACCGCGTACTCGGCGACGACTGTCTTGCCCGACCCGGTTGGCGCGGCAACCAGCACGTGCTCGCCGGCATCGAGCGCGTCGAGGGCGCGCTGCTGGTACGGGTCCAGCGGGAAGCCCCGCGTCGCCTCGAAGTGCTTCCGGAGGTCGTCGGGCGGTGTCACCGTGGCGCTCCCTCAGGGAGTTTCCGCCGGCGTCGTATCAGCGGGTGTGGTGTCGGTGGGCGCGACTGTCGTGGAGGTCGGCGCGGTCGTGACGACGGGGGTGGTCGTGATCGGCTGCGTCCCCGAGTCCTTGTTGGGTCGCAGGACCCATACCAGCACCGCTACGGCCACGATGATCCCAAGGGACGACAGCACCGCCACGGTGAGCTCCCGGCGGTTGCGGGGCGCCTTGTACGTGCTGCGTCGTCGAGGGGGACTCATCGTTTCAATATCCTCCCGATCAGGATCGAGGCCTCATAGAACAGGTACATGGGTATCGCCATCGCGAACAGCGAGTAGGGATCCTGGCTCGGGGTGATCACCGCGGCGAAGATCACGATGACCACCGCCGCGTACCGGCGCCAGCTTCGCAGCTGCGCAGTGGTGAGGACGCGGGCGATGAGGAGGAACACGAGCACCACTGGGAACTCGAAGGAGATCCCGAAGGCCACGATCATGAGCGAGACCAGCGAGATGTACCTGTCGGCGGCGAGCAGCGGTTTGAGATCGGATCCGCCGATGGTCAGCAGGAAGTGCAGCGCGGGCTCGAGGGTGACGAGCGCGACGGCTGCCCCGCACACGAAGAGGAACAGCGAGAAGAACAGGAACGGAACCGCGTAGCGCTTCTCGGTGGGGTTGAGCCCAGGGGTGATGAAGCGCCAGAGCTCCCACAGCCACACCGGCGACGCGACCACGATGCCGCCGTAGGTCGCGATCTTGAGGCGGGTGGCGAACGCGTCGAGCGGCCCGGTGAAGATGAGGGCGTTCCGTTTGCCCTCGGTGGCGTCTCGGTAGAACCGCACCAAGAAGCTGATGATCTGCGGCGCGAAGATGAAGCAGATCGTCGCGCCCACCGCCAGCGCGATCAGCGAGATCACGAGTCGCGATCGCAGTTCGGTGAGGTGCTCGACGACCGTCATGCGGCCTTCGGGCATCCGGCCGTCGGGACTGGTACGCCGGTGCGCCACGGTGCGGGGTCAGGCGGGTTCCGCGGGTGGCGACAGCGGGGCCTCGCCGGTGGAACCGGGCGCGTCCGGGAGAGGGCTCGGGCTGGTGTCGGGGATCGGCGTGTCCTTGGGCGGAAGCGTCGGCGGCGGGTCGCCGCCAGGGGTGGGTTCCGGAGACGTCGCCGGGTTCAGGTCGAGCTCGGAGACGACGCCCTGCAACTCGCTGCTCAGATGCTGCTGGACCTTGCGGAACTCGCGGACACCGCGTGCGAGCTGCCTTCCGATCTCGGGCATCTTGTCGGGGCCGAAGACGAGCAACACGACCACGAGGATCACCAGGATCTCGGCCGGGCCGAGCGAGGGCATCGGGATCCTTTCCGCCGGGCTGAGCCGCTCGCAGCCTACAAGGGCAAATGGGTGGCGGCTCGCCGGGAGCTCCTGCCACAGTGCACCTGTGCCAAAGATCTACTTCGACGAACGGATAGCCGAGGGGTACGACGCGGCCTCAGCTGACATGTTCGAGCCTGCGGTCGTTGACGCGGCTGTGAGCTGTCTCGCCGATCTGGCGGGAGAAGGCGGCGCCCTCGAGCTGGGCATCGGCACCGGCCGTATCGCGTTGCCGCTCAGCCAACGGGGTGTTCACGTGCACGGGATTGATCTGTCCCCGGCCATGGTCGCGCGGCTGCGGGCGAAGCCGGGCGCGGACGACATCAGCGTAACGATCGGCGACTTCGCCACCACCAAGGTGGGCGGCACCTTCAGGCTCGCCTACCTCGTGTTCAACACGATCATGAACCTGACGACGCAGGACGAACAGGTTGAGTGCTTCCGCAACGTCGCCGCGCATCTCGAACTCGGCGGGCGTTTCGTGATCGAGGTAGGGGTTCCTGCGCTCCAGCGGCTCCCGCCCGGCGAGACCGTCCGGGCGTTCACCGTGAGCCCGACGAGGCTCGGCTTCGACGAGTACGACATCGCAGCGCAAATCCTCTTCTCTCACCACTACTGGGTTGTCGACGGCCAACTCGAAGTCTTCTCGGCGCCGTATCGCTACGTATGGCCGTCGGAGCTCGACCTGATGGCGCGACTCGCCGGGATGACCTTGCGCGAGCGCTGGAGTGGCTGGAAGCGTGAGCCCTTCACGAGCGACAGCACGACACACGTTTCGGTCTGGGAGAAGACGGCGTAGCGGTTTTAGGTGGTGGCGTCGGAGTCGTCGAGGCGCGCGTCGTGCGGGCGGTCGGTATGGCGACCGGTCGTGCGCGTATCGGCGCGAACTCCGGCCACTTGCTGCGAGAGGGCGTCGCGGAACTCCGCGAACTCTCGCACGGTGGGCTCGATCTCGGCGGCATGGCGTCGAGATGCCAGTGCCGCGGCAATTGCCCCTACCCCGATGACGCCGACAACCACCCATACGGCCATGGGGGGATGCTACTCCGGGGTCGTTCGACGCACCAAGGCCACGAGCTCGTCGAACCAGCCCTCGTTGGCCAGTAGCACGTGCAGGTCGAGCAGGTCGTCGGGCGTGAGCGCCGGGCCGTCCGGTCGCTCGGCGAGCTCGGCGGGCCAACGCCAGAGCTCGTGCAATGCGCCGGCTGACACGAGGAGGTCGACGATCCTCGCGCTGGCGGTCCGGTGCACGGTCTCGTCGCAAATCGGACACTGGAACCGGTAAGCACCCGGCGTGGACTCGTCGACACAGACGCGGACGGTCAGGTCGCCGATCTGGAGCTTCACGTCTCCGCACGCCGGGCATTGGGCTCGGACGGTCGTCATGCTGGCCCACCTCCCAGTCCTCTCGGCCAAGTCCTCTCGGCCAAGTCGTCTCGGAGCACTGCTGACAAAGGACTTCGGCATGCCGGGAAACGCACTTGAGGGAGACCCCGGTTCCGAAAGCGCCCCGGGAGTGACCGCGGCCACGAAGCGGCCACAGCGTTTGGGCAAGGATGGGCGCGTGCGGCCGATCACCTTTGCCCATCGAGGCGGACGTGCCGACGGCCCGGAGAACACGCTTCCGCTGTTCCGCCGCGCCCTCGCGCACGGCGCCACCGGTGTCGAGTCGGACGCCCGCCTCACCGCCGACGGCGAGGTCGTGCTGATCCACGATGCCGTCGCGCGCCACGGTCCTGTGGGGAGGAGGAGGCGAGTCGACCAGTCGACGGCCGCACAGCTGGGTGCCCTCGACGTGCCTCGCCTCGCCGACCTCTACGCGGAGCTCGGCACCGACTACGAGCTCTCGCTCGATCTCTACGACCCGGCCGCGCGTGTGCCGGTGCTGGAGGTCGCGAGCGCGGCCGACGCGGCGAATCGGCTGTGGGTCTGTGCGGGCGGGATCGACACGCTCGTGGAGCTCGGCACCCACACCACCGGCGCGCACCTCGTGCACTCGACCCGTCGGCAGCGCATCACTGGGTCGGTGGAGCGCCACGCGGCTCGTCTCGCGGAAGAGGGAATCGCTGCGTGCAACATGCACCACACCGACTGGACCGCGGGGTTGGTCCAGCTCTACCACCGATTCGACGTGCTCACGTTCGCGTGGGACGTCCAAGAAGTCCGACACCTACGGGCGATCCTGGCGATGGGCATGGACGCGGTGTACTCCGACCACGTCGACCGCATGGTGGCCACGGTCGCCGAATGGAGCGAGTGACCGAACATGGGTCTCTCTCGGCGAACCGGGATACCCGCTTCGCAGCCGTTCGCTCCTCTGCGGGGAACTACAGGAAACCGAGGCGGTTCAGAGGCCAGATACGCACGAAGACGCGGCCCACGATGCTCGAGCCCTTGATCGGACCGTGGTCGCGGGCGTCGGATGACTCGTTCCGGTTGTCGCCCATCACGAAGTACTCGCCGGCGGGCACGGTGCATCCACCCTTGGGGCTGTTCGCCGCGCACCCGCGGATCGCCGCGTCGGGTTGGTTGCTGTTCGGGTCGACGGTGCCGTGGTACAGGTCCGTCGCGGTCTCCTTCGGCAGGTAGCCCTCCTTCAGGAGCCTGCCGTCGATGCAGAGCCGTCCCGTCTGGCATTCCGTGACGGTCTCACCCGGAAGCGCGATCACGCGCTTTACCAGATCGTCGATCCCGGCGCGCTGCCAGTCTTGGTTCGGTTCGGCTTCGAACACCACGATGTCGCCGCGGTTGACGTCGTGGAGGTCGTAGCTCAGCTTGTTGACGAGCACGCGGTCGCCGACCTCGAGCGTGGGGACCATCGAGCGTGACGGGATGTAGAAGGCCTGGAAGAGGAACTGCTTGATGACGAGCGCGATGAGGATCGCGGCGACGACGAGCACGACCCACTCGATGACCGTACGGTTGATGCCCTTCTTGACGCCACGAGCGACGGGTTCCTCGTGATCGTCACTGGGGGGTGGTGGGGCGCCGTCGCTGCCGTTCGCTCCGCCACCCGCCGTGCCCAAGAGCGATTCGGTACTCGTTTCCACCGCTTCGTCGGTCACGGGCGCTGCTCCACTCCCCCATCCTCGCACGCCGGTGCACTCATTCCCGACGCGGGAGCCGCGCGTCCGCGGCGCAGGTACCCTGCGCCGCAGCGAGGCGGGGCCCGAGCGGCCCGGCGCCGCAGGCGCCGAGAGCGGGAAGCGGGAGCCGTGGGCACCTGAACCTCGTCTTACACTTACCGGTAGCGAGTGAGGATGCGCGCGGCAGCTTTGGGTGCGATGCCGGCGGCGTCCTCCGGTCCGACGACGGTGGCGTCGGGGCCGAGCGAGAGCAGGAGCCGCTCGAGCCAGGCCGGTTCGCTCACCGCGAGCACGACCTGCCAGGAGCCGTCCGTGAGCTGAACGGCTGCCTCGTGGGGGTAGCTCTCCACCACCCACTCGGCGCTGGGCGCGAGCCGCAGCGTGACTCTCAGGTCGTCAGGCCGCGGTCGGTAGACGAGGTCGGCCATGTCGGCACCGCGGTCAACCGCATCGAAGTGCTCACCGGTGGAGCGGACGGCGCGCACACGATCGACCCGGAACAGCCGCTCGGCCGACGCGCGGTGGCACCAGGCCGCGAGGTACCACGCGCCGAACGCGTGGAACACGCGCCACGGGTCGACCACGCGCGTCGTCATCTCGTCGCGTGCGAACGAGTAGTAGTGGAGCTCGACTTGCTCCGATGCCGCGGCCGCGTTCTGCAGTTCTTCGAGGTGATCGCTCCCTCCGACGTCGACGGCGAGGCGGCCGCGGGCGTCGAGCGCATCCTCGAGCTTGTCGAGCGCAGTCGCCAGCGGCCCGCCCTCGTCGGATCCCGGGACCGACAGCAACGCGCGGCCGGCCGCGAGGAGCGCGAGGCCTTCGGCCGGCGTGAGGCGCAGCGGTCGCTCGAAGTACTCCGCGAGGCGGATCTCCACCGCGCCGTCGACGACCCACACGTCGATCAGCCGGTCGGCCGTGTACGGCGGGAGCCCACAGAGCGGCAGGAGCGCCAGATCGCGCTCGAGCTCGTCCTCCGACACTTCAAAGCGTTCGGCGAGCTCGGCGATCGTGACACCCGGGTGCGCGAGCACGTAGGGCACGAGCGCGAGCACGCGCCGCAGCCGCGGCCCGACGAGCGGGCGTGGGCTCACGATGTCCCTCGCTGCGCGACTGCTTGTAGCCACGCGACCAGATCGTCGCGGAGCTCGTGGGGACCGAGAACTTCGGCGTGATCGAGGAGATCGAGCACCCACGAACGGAACGCGGCGCGGTTGACGACCGGCAGCGCGACCTCCGCCGCGCCGTCGTCGCGCCGCTCGACAACCGACTCCTCGCCGAGCTGCTCGACGACCCACCCCGCGCGTGACGCGTCGACGAGGACCCGCGCCTCGACCGGGCGGTCCTCGCCGTACGTGAGCGGGTCGTCGCGTACGAACCGGGCGGGGTCGATGCCGGGTGGCGGCTCGAACGATCCGGGCGAACCGACCTCGGGATCGGCGTCGATCCGGTCGATGCGGAACGCGCGCGGCGCGTCGCGTTCGAGGTCGTGGCCGACGACGTACCAGTGGCCCCAACGCAGCACGACGCCGTACGGTTCGAGACTCCGGTTCTCACCCCGGTACTCGAACGTGATCGCGGCGCGGCGGCTCACCGCGTCGAAGAGCGCCGCCACGGCCGGCGTGACGGCCACCTCGGCCATCGCCTCGTCGACGCCCTTTCCTGCGAGCCCGCCGAGCTTGGCGAGACCCTCGCGGCCATACCCGCCTTCGAGCCGCACCGCGCTCACCGCCAGATGCAGCGCGGCAAGCTCGGCATCGGTGAGCGAGAGCTCGGGCAGGTAGTAGTCCTTCGGGTTGATCCGGTAGGCCTGCTCGGCGCCGATGCCGTCGACCGCCTCCACGCTGATGGGAACACCGAGCTCGCGCAGCGTCTCCTTGTCGCGCTCGAACTGGCGACGGCGTGAGCCCTTCTCTTTGGGGTACCGCGGCTCGACGCGCTCCGCGAGCTCGTCGAGCGTGAGGGGGCGGCGGGTGTCGAGCAGCGTGGCCGTGAGGTTGACCAGCCGCTCGAGCCGATCAGCCATCGAGCCGGTCAACCATCGACGTGCGACGCGGCCAACGCGCCGGCCGCCGCGGCGGCCTGGAACAGCGCGGGGTCTTCATCGGCCGAGCGCCCCATCGATTGCACGTGGAGGTCGTGCTTGGCGAGCAGTTCCAGCGCGTCGGGCGCGTCGACTTCAACGAGCTCGTGCTTCCCGGAGATGCCCGCGGCGTCGAGGTCGGCCCAGAGGCGGACCGACTGCTCGGGTTCCTCGAGGTTCGGCACCGCGACCAGCACGCACTCCCGAGTGGCGACCCGGAGCGCGGTCGCGCTGTGATGGGACAATCCGTAGTGACGCGGGCGCTCGTCGGCGAACGACACGCGCAGGCATGCGATCGGAACACCGCCGAGCGCGTGCGCGGCGTCGAGGATGGTGCCAACCTCCATGCCACTGAACCCGAGCCGGGTGTTGGTACCGACGATGCCGGGCCCCATGGCCACCACCACCGCGTCGGCCTCGGCGACGTGTCGCGCCACCGCGAGCGCGGAGTAGACCGAGACAGCCTCGTAGTCGCCGCCGAACGCGTGGCCGCACGTGATGGTCGTGTCGACGAGCCCCCGCTCGCACAGCGTGGCGACGAGGTCTGACAGCGCGAGCGGCAAGCCGGCGCCGTCGGTCATCACGTACGCGAGCCGCGCGCCGGGCAGGCGCTCCTTGAACGCGGCCGCGACCGCCGGGACCTGGCTGTGCAGCGCAGCCGCGACCACCGGCATGCCGTCGATCGACTCCACCTCGGCGAGCGACTCGAGGTGCTCCTCGGCGCTGCCCACGTCGCTCTGGATGCTCGTGTAGCGGCCCTTGATGATGTGGCCGGGGCCGCGCTCGTGCCACTCGTCGCGTGCGAGGTTCCAGTGCACGACGTGCCATCCGCCGGTGCCGAGCCCGAGCTCGACCGCGGTGGTGTTCACGACGACGCGGTCGCCCACCGAGACCGGGCCCGTGAGCTGCGGGAGTGCGTACGCGCGCTCGGGGCCGTCTCCGAGATCGACTTCGACACGCTGAAGACCGGGGCGCTCCTCGAGCAGTCGCACGACGTTGCCGGTTCGAAACGACGGCATCCTATTTCCTGGTCGCGCTCGCTGCGGCGCAGGGTACCGGCGCCGCGGTCGCTCGCCGCTCCTGCGAGCTTCCTTCGTTCGCTCCGCTCACTCCGGTCGCCGCCTCGCTTAGAGGCTGGCGATCAGGCGCTCGACGCGGTCGTCGCGCGACTTGAACGGGTCCTTGCACAGCACGGTGCGTTGCGCCTGGTCGTTCAGCTTGAGGTGCACCCAGTCGACGGTGAAGTCGCGCTTGCGCTCCTTGGCCCGCTTGATGAACGCGCCCCGCAGCCGCGCGCGCGTGGTCTGCGGCGGCGTGATCATCGCTTCGTCGATGTCTTCGTCGGTGGCAGTGCGTTCGACGAGACCGCGCCGCTGGAGCAGGTAGAAGAGCGAACGCGAACGTGTGACATCGTGATACGCGAGGTCGAGCAGCGCGACGCGCGGGTGCGTGAGTGGGAGGTCGTGCTTCTCGCGGTAGGCCTCGATCATGTGGTACTTGATCACCCAGTCGACCTCGGACGAGAGCTTCAGCGGGTCGTTCTCGAGGTGGGTCATCACGTGCTCCCACATCGCGAGGGCCTGCTCCTCGAGCGGTGACACACCACGCCGCTTCGCGAACTGGAGCGCGCGCGACAGGTATTCGGCCTGCATTTCGACGGCCGAGAGCTCACGACCGTTCGCGAGGCGCACGCGGCGCCGGCACGTGACGTCGTGGCTGATCTCGCGGATGGCGCGGATCGGGTTCTCGAGCGTGAGGTCGCGCCAGGGGCGCGAGTCCTCTTCGAGCATGCGCAGCACGATCGCCGTGGCGCCGACCTTGAGGAAGGTGGTGTACTCGCTCATGTTCGAGTCGCCGACGATCACGTGCAGGCGCCGAAACCGCTCGGCATCGGCGTGCGGCTCGTCGCGCGTGTTGATGATCGGGCGCGAGCGTGTGGTGGCACTCGACACCCCCTCCCAGATGTGCTCTGCGCGCTGGCTGACGCAGTACATCGCGCCGCGCGCGGTCTGCAGCACCTTGCCCGCGCCGGCGTACACCTGACGGGTGACGAGGAACGGGATCAGCACGTCGGTGAACTTCGTGAAGTCGCCGTCGCGCTCGACCAGGTAGTTCTCGTGGCAGCCGTACGAGTTGCCCGCGGAGTCGGTGTTGTTCTTGAAGAGATAGACCTCGCCGCGGATGCCTTCCTCGCGCAGCCGTTGCTCGGCACTCCGAACGAGACCTTCGAGATATCGCTCTCCCGCCTTGTCGTGCACGACGAGGTCGGCGATGGAATCGCACTCGGGGGTCGCGTACTCGGGGTGGCTGCCGACGTCGAGGTAGAGACGGGCGCCGTTCTCGAGGAAGACGTTGCTCGACCGGCCCCACGACACGACCCGGCGGAACAGGTAGCGGGCCACTTCGTCGGGGCTCAGGCGGCGCTGACCGCGCAGCGTGCACGTGACCCCGTACTCGTTCTCGAGTCCGAAGATCCGGCGTTCCACAGGCCCACGCTACTGCGGAGCCGGACGGAGCCGGTACCGCATCAGCTGTCGGTGAGGAACGAGCAGGCGGGCTCCGCGTTGAACGCGTCATCGAGTTCGCCGCCCTTGTCGAGGGTGTCGATGTCGCTGATGTCCTCGCCGGCCTTGGCGAGGTCACTGTCGACCTCGGCGGAGACCGTCTTCACCTTGGCGCGGAACTTCTTCGGATCGGTCGACGCCTTCGCCACCGCGTCCTTCGCGTCGCTGAATGCCTCCGCCGTGTCACCGATGGCCGTGGCAATCGTGGTCGAGATCTTGGAGCCGTTCGCCACGGCGGGTGCCCCGAGGTCCTTCACCGCCTTGCTCGTACTCGTCGATTTCTTGCTCGCGGCCGCGAGCGCGTCGACGATCTTCTTCTGGGCGGACTTGGCCTTCGAGGAGCTGCTGACCCCGTTCTCGATCACGTTGTCGACCAGGTCGTGCGCTTTCAAGGCCGTGGTCTGCCAGTCCTCGACGGCGTTGCAGAAGCCCTCGGCCCACTCGTCGACGTCGACGGTCTTGGCGCTCGCCATCGGCGCCGACGCGACCATCAACCCGACGGAAGCGACCAGTGCGGCGATGGCGATCCCGGCATGCCGGCGCATCCTGCCCTCCCAGCTCGGCAACGAAGGTGAGCGTAACTCCCTGGCGTCCTACGATCGTAGCGAGCGTCCGCGACGCAGGTACGCTGCGCCGCAGCGAGCGGGGCCGAGCGGCCCGGCGCCCGAGGCGCCAAGAGCGGAGATGGGATGCCGGCGGGAAGGCTGACTCAGGTCACGTCGGTCAACGGCGCGTTCGGGGCGCGGGTACTCAAGGCGCGACTCGAATCGTGCGGGATCGATGCCCGCCTCACCGGCGCGCTCGACGGGGTCTACGGATTCACCGTGGGTGACATGGCCCGGGTCGACGTGTACGTCCCCGAGGAACAACTCGACGACGCGCGCTACATCCTGCTCGCCGGCGAGGTCGACGCCGCGCTCGCGGCGCCGAGCGAGTGGTGGGACTCAGGGGTCGAACCGCGGCGCCGGGCGCGCTGGCCGTGGTGGGTCGCGGTGGCGCTGCTGATGATGGTGGTGCTCGGCCCGCTGCTCGGCCTGTACGTCAGGAACTGGTAGTCGCGGCGAGGATCTCCGCGAGCTCGGGGCCTTCGATTCTCCTGAACGCGCGGCGCGGCCGCGAGCGGTCGAGGATCGCGACCTCGAGCTGCGCGGGGCCGAGCGAACCGTCGGGACCGGCGAGCAGCTCCACGCAGAGGCGGATCGCCGCGTCGGCCTCCATGCCCTGCTCGAAGCGCGTGCCGAGCCCCTCGGAGAGCGTCTCCGCGCGCCCGCCGAGCACGGTGCAGCCCTCTTCGTCCATGACGGTGCCGTCGTAGGTGATGTGGTACAGCTTGTCGTCGGTGGGTGTGACGCCGACCTCGGCGAGCAGGATCTCCACCTCGTACGGCTTCATCTCGTGCGTGAACACCTGTCCGAGTGTTTGCCCGTACGCGTTGGCGAGTGAGCGCGCGTTCACGTCTTCGCGGGAGAATTGGTATCCCTTCAGGTCGGCCTGCCGCACACCCCCGACCCGCAGCATCTCGAACTCGTTGTACTTGCCGACGCCACCGAACGCGATGCGGTCGTAAATCTCGCTGATCTTGTAGAGCGTGCGGAACTGATTCTCGGTGACGATGACGATGCCCTCGGCCGCGCTGCACGCGATGAGGTCACGCCCGCGCGCGATGTTCTTGCGCGCGTAATCCGCGCGGTCCTTCATCAGCTGTTCCGGCGGCACGTAGAACGGCATGCTCACAGGCCTGCGCCCTCCTCACGCCCGCCGAGGAGCGCGGTGGCGCGCGCGGCGATCACGTCGTCGGGGATCGCCTCGAAGCCGGACACCGAGATCGCGGCGACGGTCGGGAAGATCCCGCGCACGATGTCGGGGCCGCCGGTGGCCGTGTCCTCGTCGGCGGCGGCGAACAACGCCCGCAGCGAGAGATCGACCACGTCGTCGCGGGTCATGCCCTCGCTCCACGCAGCCTTGATCCAGTTGCGCGCGTGCACGCCGCCGGAGCCGTTGGTCTGGAAGTCGGCTTCCTCGTACTTGCCGCCGGTGGCGTCGTAGCTGAACACGCGCCCGCGCGCCCGGCGGTCGTCGTAACCGGCGAAGAGCGGGACGACAACGAAGCCCTGCATCGCCGCGGGGAGGTTGGCTCGCACGAGCTGGCCGAGCTGGTTCGCTTTGCCCTCGAGCGAGAGGATCTCGCCCTCGATCTTCTCGTAGTGCTCGAGCTGTACCTGGAAGAGCTTGACCAGCTCGACAGCCGGCCCGGCCGCTCCCGCGATGGCGACGCCGGAGTAGTCGTCGGCCGCGAACACCTTCTCCACGCGGCGGTTGGCGATCGTGTAGCCCGCCGTGGCCCGACGGTCGCCGGCCATCACGACGCCGCCGTCGTAGCGGACCGCGAGCACGGTGGTGCCGTGCACGATCTCGACGGCTCCCGTGGCGGGCGAGTCGAGCCCGGCGCTCGGCAGGTTCTCGGGCGCGACCCGGCGGAGGAGGTCGACGAACGACGACCCCGGCCCGCGCCCGAACCCGTATGGAGGGGGCCCGAACGAGGGAGGAGATGACTCGAACATCGCGGGCGAGCCTATACGGACGTTGTACGCAACTCCCCCGCCCGCTTGCGAGCACGGTCGCGGAGCTCGCGCGCCTCAGGATCGTGTGTGCCGAGGTACGCGGCGGCGTTCACCAGCGAGTCGATCGAGTCCTTGAACTGCCCGAGCCCGCCATTGCAGTTGAAGCACAGGATCCCGCGGACCGCGCCGGTGTCGTGACTGTGAGCGACGTGCTCGGGATCTTCCTTGCCGCAGATCGCGCACACCCCACCCTGCTGGACGACGAGCGCATCAAAGTCGTCCGCGCCGATGCCGTAGCGACGCTTGAGGTGGTAGTGCCGACTGCCGCCGTACAGGCGTTGCTTCGATTCCTTGCCACGCGCGTTGTGGCAGACCTTGCACTCCGATCGGTGGCCGTCCCTCATGCCAGCCGCTCGGTAGAACTCGGAGTAGGGCTTGGCCTCGCCGCATTTCTTGCAGCGTTTCATGCCCCAATTGTACGGAAAGGGTATGACACCTACGTCTTGTGGATAACTTTCATTGGCCGCCCTTCTGTACGTACGATTTTACAAATTCCTCTGCGTTGGCCTCGAGCACGGAGTCGATCTCGTCCAGGAGATCGTCGAGCTCTTCCTTCAACTCCTCGCCCTGCTTCGCCGGCGCGGCGACATCGACCTCTTCCTCGACGCGCTCCTTCGGAGCCGATCGCTGCTTCCGCTCACGCTCGGGCATTGCGCAACTCCCTCTCACTCACTCCTGTAACCGGGCGACCAGTTCGGCGGGGCTGTTCACCTCGGCGAACAACGGCCCCACGTGTGCTTTCGTTCCCCGCAACGGTTCCATCATCGGTATCCGCCGCAACGGATCTGAGCCTACGTCGAGGATCACACTGTCCCAGTTCGCCGCCACCACCGCGTCGGGCCAGCGCGTCAGGCACTCGCCCCGGAAGTAGGCGCGGGTCGACGCCGGCGGCACCGTCATCGCCTCGACGACCTCGGCCTCGGTGACCATCCGCTCGATCTTGCCCGCCCGCACCAGCCGTTCGTACAGCGAGCGGTCGGGGCGCACATCGTGGTACTGGAGGTCGAGCAGCGCCAGCTTCGGGTCGGCCCACTCGAGCCCGTCGCGGTCGACGTAGGCCCGGAGGAGCGACCACTTCGTGACCCAGTCGAGCTGGCCGTCGAGCGCGATCGGGTCGCGTTCGAGCTCGGTGAGCACCGCTTCCCAGCGCGCGAGCACCAGCGCGCCAACGTCGTCGCCCCCGCACGCGTCGAGCCCGATCTCGTCGGAGTACTTCTGCGCCAGGCGCAGGAACTCCCACTGCAACTCCACTGCGGTGAGCCGCCCGCCGTCGAGGAGCTCCACGGTTGCGTGGCACGTGGGGTCGTGGGAGACCGTGCGCATCGCCGCGACCGGACCGATGATCGACAGGTCCTTGGCGATGAAGTCGTCTTCGATCATCGCGAGCACGATCGCGGTGGTACCCACCTTGAGGAACGTTGCAACCTCGCAGAGGTTCGCGTCACCGACGATCACGTGCAGGCGTCGGTACCGTTGCGGGTCCGCGTGCGGCTCGTCGCGGGTGTTGATGATCGGGCGCTTCAGCGTGGTCTCGAGCCCCACTTCCTCTTCGAAGAAGTCGGCGCGCTGGCTGATCTGGTAGTCGACGGCCGATGCGCCGTTCTCGGTGCCCACCTTCCCCGCGCCCGTGAACACCTGCCGGCTGCAGAACCACGGCAGCAGGTGACGCACGAGCGACGCGAACGGCACCGACCGGTCGACGAGATAGTTCTCGTGCGTGCCGTAGGAGTTGCCCTTGCTGTCGGAGTTGTTCTTGTAGACGACGATCTCCTGGCCCGCGCCGATGAGGCGGCTGGCGGCGTGCATCGACCGGGCGAGGATGCGCTCCCCCGCCTTGTCGGCGCACACGAGCTCCAGCGCGTTCGCGCACTCGGGAGTGGAGTACTCGGGGTGCGCGTGGTCGACGTAGTAGCGCGCGCCGTTGGTGAGCACGGTGTTCACGAGGTGGGTCTCGATCTCAGGGGGCATGGCGCCCTCACGCGCGAAGCCGCGCGCATCACGCCCCGGCGATTCGTCTTCGAAGTTCCAGCCGATGCGGTGCCCCTCGACGTAGCCGTTGATGAGCATCGACGACGCGAGCACCGGGTTGGGATCGGCCGCGCCGCGGAGCACCACTCCGTACTCGGTCTCGATCCCGCACACCTTGGCGATCGCCACAAGCCGAGCCTACCGGCCCCTACGAGCGATCCGGGCGTTACAGGTACTGACCGGTACTGACGCGCTCGATCTGGCGACCGCCGTGCTCTTCCGAACCGTCGGACATGAGCGTGCGCACGAACACGATGCGCTCGCCCTTCTTGCCCGAGATCTTCGCCCAATCGTCCGGGTTCGTCGTGTTCGGGAGATCCTCGTGCTCGCGGAACTCCTGGCGGATCGAATCGAGCAGGTCCTGCGTGGAGATGCCCTTGTCGCCGCCTGCGATCTGCCGCTTGATCGACAGCTTCTTCGCGCGCCGCACCATGTTCTCGATCATGGCGCCCGACGAGAAGTCCTTGAAGTAGAGGACCTCCTTGTCGCCGTTCTGGTACGTGACCTCGAGGAAGCGGTTGGCGTCGTCGACTGAATACATGCGCGCGACGGCGGCTTCGATCATTTTCTCGACGGCCGTCGTGGGCTCGCCGTGCTGTGCGGTCTCCTCGTCGGCGATCGGCAGATCGGGCGTGAGGTACTGGGCGAAGATCTGCTTCGCGCTGTCTTCGTTCGGGCGTTCGATCTTGATCTTCACGTCGAGGCGGCCCGGACGCAGGATCGCGGGGTCGATGAGATCCTCGCGGTTCGAAGCACCGATCACGATCACGTTCTTCAAGCTCTCGACGCCGTCGATCTCGGCGAGGAGCTGCGGCACGATCGTGCTCTCGATGTCGGACGAGATTCCGGTGCCGCGGGTGCGGAACAGGGAGTCCATCTCGTCGAAGAACACGATGACCGGGTTGCCCTCCTCGGACTTTTCGCGCGCACGCTGGAAGATCAAGCGGATCTGGCGCTCGGTCTCACCGACGTACTTGTTGAGCAGCTCAGGGCCCTTGATGTTGAGGAAGTACGAGCGCGCCTCGGCGTTGCCGGTCTTCTCCGCGACGCGGTGGGCGAGCGAGTTGGCAACCGCTTTCGCGATGAGCGTCTTGCCGCAGCCGGGCGGACCGTAGAGGAGGATGCCCTTCGGCGCTTGCAGCCGATGCTCGAGGAACATCTCCGAGTAGAGGTACGGCAGCTCGACTGCGTCTTGGATCTGCTCGATCTGCTCGTCGAGACCGCCGACGTCGGCGTAGGTGATGTCGGGAACCTCCTCGAGCACGAGCTCCTCGACCTCGGGGCGGGGCAGCCGCTCGGTGAGCAGGCTCGAACGCGGGTCCATCAGGACGTGGTCACCGGCGCGCAGCTTCACGCCGATCAACGCCTCGGAGAGCTCGCACACGCGCTCTTCGTCGGCGCGGCCGATCACGAGCGCGCGGTCGCCGCTCGCCAAGATCTCCTTGAGCACGACGACCTCGCCCGAAACGTCGGCGCCCCGCGCGAGCACGACGCTCAGCGATTCGTTGAGCGCGACCTCGGCACCGCTGCGGATGCCGTCGAGGTCGACTTCCGGGTGGACGGACACCCGCATCTTGCGGCCGGCGGTCATGATGTCGACGGTGCCGTCGTCGTTGGCGCCGACGTAGGTGCCGTAGGCCGACGGCGGCATCGTGAGCTTCTCGACTTCTTCGCGCAGCGCCGCGATGTGCTCGCGCGCCTCGCGGAGCGTGGCGGAGAGGCGCTCGTTCTGCGAGACGGCTTGGGCGAGCTGGCCCTTCGTCTCGAGGACGCGCTCCTCGAGGGTCCGCACCCGCTTCGGAGCGTCCTGCAGCCGGCGGCGCAGGACCACGACCTCTTCTTCGAGAGTCTTCAGCTGCGACTGGAGATCGCCCACTTGGCGCTCGTACTCGGCCAGCCGCCGCTCGTGCTCTGAAGCCACGTAGGTCACCTCCATCTTCACGCTCTCGGCGCCTTCGGCGCCGGGCCGCTCAGGCCCCGCTTCGGTGCTCGGCGGGGTACCCGCCTCGCGGACCCTCACCTCCAGGAACGCTGCCGGGGGCCTCGCGTCGGACCTTACACCGGCACTTCGGCAGGTCTGTGCCACCTTTCGGCGACGTGGTGTGACCCCCTCAGATTTCCCCTGCTTTGGCTTGAGAAATCCCCCTGCGCCAACTACGCTGGGGATCTCGACCGGCTGCCCTTGACTGGCCGTCCCGGCCCACGTTCGGCCCATGTTTCGGAAGGACACCATGAAGGTCTGGATCGATCAGGACCTCTGTACCGGCGATGGTCTCTGTGAGGAGATCGCCCCGGCGGTCTTCACCCTCCTCGACGACGGCCTCGCCTACGTCAAACAGGGCGACAAGGTCTTCAGCGACCCCGGCGGAGCCGTTGGTCTGGCCGACGTGCCCGGGGGCATGGAGGAGGCCGTGATCGAGTCGGCCGAGGAGTGCCCCGGCGAGTGCATCTTCATCGAGGTCGACTGAGCCGGCGGAGTTCGCTCCCCGCGTGAACGATCCGGGCCGGTAGCCCGGGTCGTTCTGTTCTTGCGTTCCGCATGACGCAGCGGTCGACGACTTGTGCTCTTCGCGTTGAAGTGTGGAGGACCGTCGCGCGGCACACGGCCGAGGCGCGGCGTGCCGGGCCGTTCCCGCGACAGCGCCTGGCTGAGTACCGGGCCCGCCTCACCGACGGCCTTCGGCAATGTTGTGAGCCGGGTGTGGCCGATCCGACGAGAACGTACGATGTTCGTCGTTGTCTTGATCACGGAAAGACGAACAACTCGGATGCCCGCATCGCGTACCGGGCGAGTCGGCAGAGTCGTGGCGCTCGCGGCGGCCGTCACCTTCGTGGCCGGGGCCGGGTGCGTCTCCGCCACCCGCGGAGCCCGGAGGAGCGTTGCAGTTCGGCTGAACGATCTGCAGGTCGTGGGAACACACAACAGCTACCACGTCGAGCCTGCATCCGCTGCGCTCAACGTGATCACGAGCGTCGACCCCGAACTGATCAACCTCGCGGTGACGCATCCGCGGCTCGCGACGCAGCTCGGGCACGAAGCGGTGCGGCAAGTCGAGCTCGACGTGTTCGCGGATCCCGACGGGACGCTCTGGCGCCCGCTCGGAACGCCGGGCTTCAAGGTATTCCACATGGAGCAGGTCGATATGGGCTCGACGTGCGAGACGTTCGTGGTCTGCCTGGGGGCGCTTCAGCACTGGTCGGACGCGCATCCGAGCCACCTACCCGTCTTCGTGCTCGTGCAACCGAAAGGCGAGGTGGTTCTCCCGGGCCCGCCCAACCCCGTGCCGCTCACGACAGGGATCCTCGACGCTCTCGACGCGGAGATCCGCTTGGTGATGAAGCCGAGTGATTTGATCACTCCCGACCGAGTGCGCGGGAAGAGTCCCACGGTCGAGGTGGCTGTGCTCGCCAACGGATGGACCAAGCTCCACGACGCGCGCGGCAAGTTCGTGTTCCTCCTGCTTCCCGAGTTCCGGGATCTGTACATCGAGGATCATCCGAACCTCGAAGGGCGCGTGATGTTCCCGGCCGCGACCCCCGGGCAGCCCGACGCGGCATTCATCCAAGTCGACGACCCGCGTGGGGCGAACGAGGCGACGATCAGCGACCTCGTCCGGAAGGGGTACCTGGTTCGCACGCGAGCCGACGAGGCCGTCGTGACACCCCGATCCGGCGACCCGACGCAGCGCGACGCAGCGTTCGCGAGCGGCGCGCAGATCGTGAGCACGGACTACCCGGTACGGGGGCTCGCGGCCCGGTGGGGTTCCGACTACGTGGCACAACTCCCGGGCGGCGTCCTCGCCCGCTGCAATCCGATCCGCGCTCCACGGGCGTGCCGGGCGCGCGACCTCATGGAGCCGGGGATCAGCCGAGGCGCAAAGAAGTCTCGAGCGGCTCGAGGAGGGCTGCCTTGACCGATGGGTATCGCCCGGCGATCACCGGTTGCCAGGAAACCGACGTCCCCGAAAGCCAATCATTCGGGCGTCAAGAAAGTGAAACGGTGCGGCCCAGCGCTCCCCACTCGACCGCGTGGAGCCCGAACTATTCGGAGAGGCAGGCTCCGGTGGAGACGGGCTCGTGTCGTGCGCTCGAGAGCACCGGATCGAGCACGGCGTTCAACTCGGAATTGGTGAGGGCGTAGGCGGTGGTGGGGCGGCTCAGGTCGAACGCAAAGAGGACGCCGAGGACCTTGCCCTCTTGGTCGACGACCGGGGCGCCCGAGTCACCGGGCTCGGTGACGGCGGCGAGGACGAACACTTCGCGCCGCGTCGCGGCGGTGCGCTCGATGTTCGTGCCCTTGGCGACGATCTGCTCGGCGATGCGCATCGGCGACTCGCGCAACGGTCCACCCGCGGGGTGGCCGAAGAGCGATCCGCGGTCGTCGACATGACCGTCGCCGCGCGCGAGTGCCGGTAGGTGGAGTCCGGAGACCTCGAGCACCGCGAGGTCGCGGTCGGGGTCGAACGCGACCACGTCGGTCTCGAAGTGCGTCCCGTCGAGTGTGGAGATGCGCGTGCGCGACTCCCCGGCCACGACGTGCGCGTTCGTCACGATCAGGCCGGTACCGGCGACGAATCCGGTGCCCTCCTGCTCCCGGTCGCACGCAGCGCCTTCGACCTTCACGACCGAGCCGCTCACCCGCCGCCCGACCTCGGTTGGAATCCCGTGCTGCGGAGGCGAGCCCGCGTCGGGCGAGGTGAGGGTGTCGAAGACCTCGGGGAAGCTCTCGTCGCCGACGAGCCGGCCGAGCGTCTGGGCTTCGGAGGGCGGGTCGGGAGCGATCCGGTCGATCGCGCGCGCGACCGCCGAGTCGCGCACCGCGCGCGCCGGCCAGCCCGGCGAGCTTGCCAGCGCGGGGATGAGCAGCCACATCAGGGCGAGCACACCGGTGACGCCGACGATCGCGCCCGCGACACGGTCGCCCGTGTGCAGAGCGGGGCTCGCGCTGCGGCCGAAGTGTCGGTGCAGCGCCCCCCCGGACGCGTACCCGATCGCATGCCCGATGGTCGCGACGAGCAGCACGAACGCGAGCGCGCCGAGGAGTCGAGTGCGCGGCGGCGTCCCGCGTAACGCCTCGGCCACGTTGTCGACCAACACGACCGCGAGGACCACACCCGCGAGCAGCCCGCCCCACGACGCGACGCGCCGCACGAACCCCAATCGGTGGCCGATCCAGCCGGCTGCGACCGCAGCCGCGATGACCAGCAGGTCGAGGAAGTTCACGCGCCGGGCGCGAGCAGCCGGGCGTGGGTGAGGAAGCCGGTGTGGGCGACCATCCGGTGGTCGGGTCGCACCGACTGGCCGTCGACGTGCCACGTTCGCTGCAGCACCTCGAGTGTCTCGATCATGCCGAACGTGGATCCCGCGAGCTCCTCGCGCAGCCGCGCGACCTGGCCGATCGTGGGGAGGTACGCGAGCAGGATGCCGCCCGTGTGCATCGCCTCCTCGGCGTGCTTGACGACGCGCCACGGCTCGGGCAGATCGAGCAGCACGCGGTCGAGGGCGGTCGCGTCGATGCCCTCGTACACGTCGCGCACCTCGACCGTGAGCGGCAGGTCGGGTCCGAGGAAGCCCGCGACATTCGCCTGTGCGCGGCGCGCGAAGTCGTCGCGGATCTCGTAACCAGTGACGTGACCGGTGGTACCGATCGCGCGCAGGAGGGCGAGCGTGAGCGCGCCGGAGCCGACCCCGGATTCGAGCACCTGCGCACCGGGAAAGACGTCGGCGAGGATCAGGATCGGGCCGAGGTCCTTCGGGTAGATGACCTGCGCGCCGCGCGGCATCTCGAGCACGTACTCGGCCAGGGTCGGCCGGACCGCGACGAGCCGCGACCCGAGCGTGGTGCGCACGGTCGAGCCCTCGGGCGTGCCGATGAGCGCGTCGTGCTCGAGCACCCCGGTGTGCGTGTGGAACTGGCCCCCGACCGCGAGCGTGACGAGGTGACGGCGACGCTTGGCGTCGACGAGCAGCACGCGGTCGCCGGCGGCGAACGTTCGCGCCACCACCCCTACCTCCTGCCCGTGATCGTGATCGTGACCGCTTGCCGTTCAGCCACGGAGGCGGCTGCGGCCTTCTCGCGCAGGCGGCAGAACGCGCACACGTCGCCCGGTGTGGGCGCGCCACACACGGAGCACGCGCGCAACGCCTCGCGCTCCACGTTGGCATCAGGCGCGAAGCGTTCGTGGCCGCGCTCGAGGAACCCGAAGAGGAACGCGGCCTTCGTGCCGGGCGAGGAACTCTCGAGTGTGTTCAGCACGTCTTTGAACCCGAGGTGACGGTTACCGGCCGCCATCGGGCACTCCTCGACCTGATAGTCGATCCGGCGCAGCACGCAATACGCCGCGGTTTCGCGCTCGCCGAGCCGCACGAGCGGCTTCACCTTGCGCACGAAGCCGGGCGCGGCCGGCAGGATCGGATACTGACGGCCGAGGTACGCGGTGTCCCAACGCAACACGTTGCCGAGCAGCACCGCGGCCTCGTCGTCGAGGTTGTGCCCGGTGGCGACGACGTCGTAGCCGTTGTCGAGCGCGGCCGAGTTGAACAGATGGCGCTTCGAGAGCCCGCACGCGCCGCATGGTGCGCGCCGGGTGGCCGCCGCGGCGCCGGGAATGTCGTAGCCGTAGTCGCGCGCGAGGTCGATCTCGATGAGCGGCCGACCGACGGCGCGCGCGTGCTCACGCGCGTAGGTGGTCGATTCGTCGGAGTACTCGCCGATACCGAGGCCGAGATAGAGGCCGTCGGCCGCATAGCCGAGCCGGAGGAGGAGGTCCCACAGCGCGAGCGAGTCCTTGCCGCCCGACACCGCGACGAGCACGCGCTCCCCCGACGTGAGCATTCCGTGGGCGTCGATCGCACGCCGCACCTGCTCCTCGCAGTGGTGGAGGAAGTGATCGCGGCAGAACGCGGCATTGTGGCGGCGCACGTCGACGACTGCCGGCTCGCGGCACACGCGGCACTTCATTCGAAGCCCCCGGAGCCCCCGGAGATCACCGGGCGTATCTCGACCGCGGCCTCGTCGTCGATGCGGATGTCGCGGGTGACGAGCTCGTCACCGACGATCACGAGCACCGATTCGGGGTTGAGCTCGAAGTGCTCGAGGAGCCGGGCAACTGTCATGGGCCCGCGCAACTCGACCTCGCGGCGCGGGTTGCGCAGCAGCACCTTCACCGAAGACGACCTCTTGGCACTGAAACCAGGCTACCGGCCGAGTTTCCCGCTCTCGGCGGCTGCGCCGCCGGGCCGCTTGGGCCACGCCTCGCTGCGCCGCAGGGTACCTGCGGCGCGGACGCCCGGCTCTACTTTGCGCGCGGAATCTCGCGAATCTCGATGCCCTCACCGGGCCGGAGTTTCACGCGGAATACCTCGGGCTTGGCTGTCACCACGCGCTGGAGCAGTCGCAGTCCCTGCGCGGCGGCCGCGACGTAGAGCCAGCCGCGGGAACCGCTCCGCATCCCGCGCCGGAGCGCCGTGGTCGCGACTCGCGAGGTGACCCGGGCGGACCATCCGCGACGGAAGATATGGGCGGCTTCGGCGGCAGCACCGGCGGCGATCAAGTAGTCGCGGTTCGAGCGGGCCATCAGATCCGCCGTACCTCGACGATCGTGCTGCGCTTCCGGCCGCGGCGTCGCCCGACCAGGAAGGCAACGACGACGACACCGACCCCGAGAATGACGAGCGCCGGCTTCGCGGCCCCTCGTGCCACTTCCGTCGTGGTGTCGGTGAGCCCGCGGATCTCTTGGAGCTTGGCCTCGATGTCGGCGCGCGTCACCGTGGACTGTCCGTTTCCGGTCGCGACTGTCATCGTGCCTCCTTCTCGGCGCGTGAAGCGGTGCGCAACAGCCACACCGACGCTCCCCCGAGGATCAACGCGACCACCATGATCACGTAGGGCACCCACGACCAGTCGTCGGAAAAGGTGCCGTTGGTCTCGGTCTGGAGCGCGCGCAGGCCCGACAGGGCGAGGAACACCACACCGAAGCCGAGCAGGAGCGACCCGAGCAGCCCGAATCCGACGTAGCGACCGAGCTGCTTCAGCGGGACGAGCGTCTGTTGCTTGACGTAGGTGACAACCAGGTCGCGGAGCTCGGTGACGAGCTGCGGGAGCGGCGGCGGCCGCCGGTTGCCACTCGCGCCGGTGCGGGCCGGCTCGGTCGGGCTCGCGCTCGGATCAGGATCCATCGGGGCTCCTCGTTCGGTCGGGGATCATCGCCCGCCACCGCGCCCGATGCAAGGACCCGATGCGAGGAGACCCGATGCAAGGAGAAAGGTGCACGGAGCGGCGCCTCACCCTGCGGGCCCGGGAACGAGCTCGTCGGCCGTCGGGGCATCGGGATAGGTCGCGATGAGGGTGGCGGCATGGGCGCGCAGTCCCGCCGCCTTGCTCTCGGAGAAGTCCCCGTTGTCGAGGAACGCGAAACGCAACGACCGCCCGAGATCGACCATGCCGAGGAGCCCGCTGACGCCGTCGAGCGAGCCGGTCTTGCCGCGCATCTTCCCCGCAAGCGGTGTGTCGCCCAACTGGTCGAACAGCGTGCCGTTCCGTCCGGCCACGGGGAGCCCGTCCCAGAGCGCCCGCATCCCCGGCTGGTCACCGAGACCGAGCGTGGCAACGAGGATCCGGCACGTCACCCGGTTGTCGCGGTCGAGACCGGAGCCGTCGGTGAGGCTGAGGCCGTCCTCCGGCACCCCGAGCTCGGACAGCTTGGCGGCGGTCGCCGCCGTCCCGGCCGCGGTCGAGCCCTGCTGCCCCGGACGCACGCCGAGCTCCTTCGCGAACAGCTCGGCGCTCAGGTTGTCGCTCGAGCTGAGCATCGAGCTCACGACCGCGCGCAGCGGTTCGGAGTTGACCTTCGCCACCGGGGTCGCGTCCGCCGGTGCGTTCCCGCGCGTGGGTGCGCCCACCTGCACGCCGCGCGCGGCGAGCAGCCGGGTGAGCTCGCTGGCCGCGTACGCGGCCGGGTCGGTGACCGCGACCTTCCGCGGCGTCCACGTGCGGAAGCCGTCGTTCACGGTGAGCGCGCCGAGCGGGCCGACGTCACCGTCGGTGCGATACGAGTCTTTCCACGTCGGGACGTAGCGCTGGTCGTCGTAGCGCGAGTCGTCGGCGACGATCCCACCCGGGATCTGCTTCACTCCCGCGTCGACGATGCCGTCGGCGAGCGCCTCGAGGCTCGTGGTGACGTCGCCCTTTGTCTTGTCCTGCGTCTGGAGGAAGTCGCGGTACTCGTTCGTCGCGAGCACCGGGTCCCCGCTCCCGACCAGCCACACGTGGTCGACCGATCCGTCGGCCGGCGCAGCCGGTGCGACCACTTTCGTCTCGTAGGTGAAGTCGGGCCCGAACGTGGCGAGCATCGCCGCCGCGACGAGCACCTTCTGTGTCGACGCGCCGATGAACGGGGCGTCGGCGTTGTGGCTGGCGAGCTCGGCGCCGCTGCCGTCGACCAGGAAGCACGTTCCGTCGCCGCCGATCTCGGAGTCGAGCACGCGCTGGAGTCGTTGCGCGCCGACCGCGTCGACCAGTGGTTGCGGGACGCGCCGAGCCGACCAGAGCGGTGTGGTGGCTGCGGCCGGCGGAGTTGCGCTGCCCGCTTCGTCGCCGTCGGCGAACGCGAAGACGACGGCCAGGACGGCGCCGATCGCGAACACCGCGGCCATGATGCGCTGCCCAATACTCATGATTTGGTGCTCATAATTTGGCACTTCATAGTTGGCCCCGCCGTTGTAAGAAGCGCGCGCGCCGCCAGAGGTGCTCGAGCGCGGTGACGGCACGACTGGCAGACCAGTAGCAGAGCTTCCCCGTGTCACGGACCGTTCGGGGCCCCGGGTTGTCGGGGTCGGTGGCAGCGAGCTCGGTTGCCACGAGGACGGGCTTGCCCGAAGCGGCGGAGACCGCGGCCGCGACCTGCGCGTACCGCGCGTCCTGACGCTCGTGGAACTCGATGATGCGCTCGAGGCCGTGTCCCGACGAGAACTGGCCGCTGCGCATGAGCTTCGCCTGGTTCGACTGCACCCCGGACCCGAGGAAGATCACCGCGTGAACCGCGGGGTGCTTCCCGAGCAGCTCGAGCACGTCCGGGATCGTGTCGCGGCTCTCGGACGCCGCGAGATCGATCGGGTTGCCGTGGCTCCATCGCGGCGGGAGCAGCGCGTCGATCGCGGCGCGCAGGTCGTCGGGCAACGTGAGCAGTGAGAGCTCCGAGCGGACGAGCGAATCGGCGGTGAGCACGCCCCAACCGCCGGCGGTGGTGAGCACCGCGACGTTGGGCCCGCGCGGGAGCGGCTGGGTCGCGAAGGTGGCTGCGGCGTCGAACGCCTCCTCGACGGTCGCCGCGAGGTTCACGCCCGCTTGCCGGCACATGCCCGAGAAGATGCGCTCGTTGCTCGCGAGCGCGCCGGTGTGTGACGCCGCGGCCCGTCGCCCCCCGGCGGTCGCTCCGCCCTGCACGAGGACCAGCGGCTGTTCGCGCGCGGCGCGGCGAAGCGCCTCGAAGAGCGCGCGGCCGTCGCGCACGCCTTCGAGGTACGCGAGTCCCACATCGGTCGCGGGATCGGCTGCGAAGAACTCGAGATAGTCGGCGATGCCGACCACGGCGGCGTTTCCCGCGGATACCGCACGGCTCACGCCGATGCCGCTCCGGATCGCGAGGTTCTCGAAACTCGACACGATGTTCCCCGACTGGCTGGCGATGCCGATGCGGCCGGGTGGTGGGTACGGGGCGACCATCTGCGCGCAGAGTGACGACGGCGTGGACACGATCCCCTGCCCGTTGGGCCCGGCGAGCAGGATCCCGACTTCCTCGGCTACCGACGCGAGCTCGGCTTCGGCGCGGCGGCCCTCGTCACCGGTTTCGGCGTAGCCGCTCGTCATCACGAACGCCGCACGTACCCCTTTGCGCGCGCACGCGCGCAGCAGCTCGGCGTTGGCGCCGATCGGCGTGCACACGAACACGAGGTCGGCGACGCCGTCGGGGATGCAGTCGACGCCGGTGTGCGCGGTGACGCCGAGGATCTCGCCGCCTTCCCTGTTGGTCGCGAAGACGCGGCCCCGGTATGCGTGTCGGAGAATGTTGTGCAGAACGACAAAGCCGAACTTGCCCGGGTGTGACGACGCGCCCGCGACGATCACGCCCCCGGGGTCGAACAACGCCGCGAACGCACTGGCGTCGCGCGCGCTCACGTCGTCTCGACGAGCGCGTCGACCGCGATCGGTGCGCCGTCCTCGACGACGAGCGGGTTGATGTCGACGGACACGACGTTCGGTTCGGCGTCGGCGAGACGCGACAGCGCGAGCAGCACGTCGACGAGCGCGGCGCGGTCGACCGCGGGCTCCCCGCGGACGGGACCGAGCAGCTCCTGGCAGCGCAGCTCGTCGAGCATCTCGGCCGCGTCGGTCGCGTCGAGGGGCGCGAGCCGGAACACGACGTCGCCGAGGGCAACGGTGAGGACACCGCCGACGCCCACCATCACACAGCGGCCGAACTGCGGGTCGGTGTGGAGGCCGGCCACGAGCTCGCGCGCGCCGGAGACCATGTGCGCGACGAGCAGGTCGACGTCGCCGTCGTCCGGTTGCGCGGCGTCGAGCAGCGCGACCGCCGCCGCGTGGACCGCGCCGGCGTCGGCGAGGCCGAGCCGCACGAGGTCGCGCTCGGTCTTGTGCGCGAGGTGCGGGCTGTTCAGCTTCACCACCACCGGGTATCCGACCTCGCCCGATGCCACGACCGCGTCGTCGGGCGTGCGCACCCGGCGCGATTCGGCCGTCGGCACCCCGTGTCGAGCGACGAGCTGGGCCGAGTCGGCCTCGGAGAGCGTGTGCGTGGCGGCCACGGGACTGAGCAGTCTACGGCCACCGGTTCGGCCGGCTCCCGTCACTCATGGGACCCGACAGTCATCCAGCTTGGCTCGTGCACGAGACGAGGCGGTCGTGCGCGAGCCAGCGACGCCCGGTGCCGCTCGAGGACACGTCGCTGAGCGAGACGATCGATGACGTCGACGATCCGGTGCGCCGTGGCGCCGGGGATACGGTTCAGTGGCGAGACGTAGGGGCGGTAAGCGTAGCGGCGGTGCAGTTGGTGCCAGTCGGAGCGGTTCGCCACGGTTGGATCGTCCCGGGCGAGCGCCCATTTCTCGGAGAATTGGCGGAGGCTGGTCTCTGTCCAGGCGTCGCACCAGCGGAGGATCCAGTACTGCCGGTCGTGCCGCGACACGAAGCGCGGGACGATGTAGGTCACCCGTGCGCTGGGCTCGAACCACACCTCGCCGCCGGCCACCCGAACCTGCATGCACAGGTCGCAGTGCTCGAGCGTCGATTGCAGCCGCTCGTCGAGCGGCCCCAGTCGCTCGAACACCTCGCGGCGCACGAGCAGGCAGTGGAACTCCCCCTCCTCGGTCTGGGTCCGTTCGAGCGCGAGCGCCTCTGTAGGGTCCAGATCCTGGTAGCCGTGGCTCTCGACGAACCACTGCCGTTGCGCATCGACGTGGGCGTCACCGCCGGCGTGGTGGATCAGCTGTGTGCCCGGCGCGCCTGCGAGGTACAGGGGGCTCACGACCCAGGCGCCGGTCTCGCGCGCACAGCGCTCGAGCGCGTCGAGCCAGCCGGGTTCCACGACAATGTCATTGTCGACGAACGCCACGAACTCAGTGTCCACGTACCCAAGCGCGAGGTTGCGCGCCTCGTTCGGCGTGAGGAAGTGATCGGTGCGCACGACTGCAACGTCGTGCGCTCGCGCGAGGCGCGCCAACTCGTCTGCCACGGGCGATGCCGAGCCTGCGTCGATGCAGACGATGCGTGTTCCTGGTCTGGCGTCGGCGGTCAAGCTCGCGAGTGCACGCCGGGTGTGGCTCAGGGTCTGGCGGGGCACGACCACGATCGTGGATGCCGGAGGCGTGTCGGAAGGGAGTGCCATGTCTTCGCGCCCTCCTGCGCACGCATCCGTCCCCTGCCGTCCGACCGTCGTGGCCTTCAGGCGGAGTGTTGCCCACGGGTCTATCTTTCGGAACGAGCAGCTCGGCACCGACGTTACTGGGTCGGTGCTCGGGCACTGACTGGCTGTCGCCGACCGGTGGGGGCGTGATGCCCGATGACGTCAACCCCGATGACGTCAACCCCGATGACGTCAACCCCGATGACGTCAACCCCGATGACGTCAACCTGGTCGTGGCAGCGGACAGCTCGTACGTCAAGCAACTTGCCGTGACCATCAGCGGAATCTCTGCGACGGCCGGCGGCCGGCGTCATGTCGTCCACCTGCTTCACGACGCCGCGGAGCGCCGGCACCTCGATCCGGTGGCTGCCTGCGCGTCCGACGAAGTCGAGCTCAGTTGGATCGACGTCCGCGCGACCGCGCGACGGGACTCGATACCCGCTGCCCTGGCCTATCCGAGCTTCTATCGCCTGCACGCGGAGCGGCTGCTGCCCGAGACTCTCGACAGGATCCTCTACCTCGATATCGATGTGATCATTCGCAGGCCGCTCGCCGAACTGTGGGAGCTCGACCTCGGTTCGGCGATGGTCGGCGCGGTGCGCGACGCGTATCGCCACTCGATGGTGCGAGCGCTTCCATGGCGTGAGCTGGGACTGGAGCCCAGCCTGCCGTACTTCAACTCGGGGGTGTTGTGCATCCCCCTGGATCGCTGGCGCGTCGAGGGGATCGGAGCGCAAGCGGAGGACCTCGTCGTGCGCGGGGTTGTGGGTCCCAGCGACCAGGATGCGCTGAACATCGTGCTTGCCGGTCGCGCCCAACCGATCGATCCCCGCTGGAACGTGCAGACTCATCATCTCGTCGGTGACACGTGCCCGGCGTGGGAGACCGAGCCGAGGGAACTTCTCGAGGCTGCGTTGGCCGACCCCGCGATCGTGCACTTCTGCGGAGGGACGTTCAACCGTCCGTGGGTCGAGCCATCGCGCAACCCCTACCGGCAAGAATGGTTCGAATGGCTGGATCGCACGCCGTGGGCGGGGTGGCGTCCCCGGCGGGAGTCCGCGATGCGCAGGGCGCTGCGCCGCGCCGGCCGCGCGGGCCGTGTGCTCACCAGAGGTGGTTGAGCGGGAGATCTGACCGGCCGCTCGTAGCATGCCCGCGTGGCGAATTACGCGTTCGCGCTCTCGCAGCACCCCGTTGCCGCGCACGCCGTCGGCGAGGCCGCGGGGCAGATCCTCGAAGCGTTTGCGGGCGAGGAGCCCGACCTCGTCGTGTGCTTCGTGTCCCCGCACTTCGTCGGCGCGTTCGACGACGTCGCGTTCGCGCTCGGCAACCTGCTCCGACCCGGAATTCTGATCGGCACGACCGCGGTCGCGATCATCGGGGGCGCGCACGAGATCGAGGACGGCCCGGCCGTGTCCTTGTTCGCGGCGCGATTACCCGGCGCGCGGCTGACGCCGCTGTCGCTCACGGTCGAGGCCACCCCTGACGGTCACGCGATCGCGGGCTGGCCCGACCTCGACCACGACCCGGCCACGATGTTGCTGCTCACCGACCCGTTCAGCTTCCCCACCGACGGCTTCTTGCGCCAGCTCGGCGTGGCGCGCCCCGGGCTCCAGGCGATCGGCGGCGCGGCTTCGGCCGCGCACGGGCCCGGCGGGAACCGTCTGTTGCTCGACGGGCGCGTCCACGCGTCGGGCGCGGTCGGCGTGCTGATCGACGGTGTCGACGTCCGCACCGTGGTATCGCAGGGATGCCGACCGCTCGGCCGTCCGTATGTGGTGACGCGCGCGGAACGCAACCGCGTCGAGGAGCTTGCAGGGAAATCCGCGCTCGCGCGGCTGCAGGACTGCGCGACCGCGGCGAGCGACGAAGATCGCGAGCTCATCCGGAACGGTCTGCACGTCGGGCTCGTCGTCGACGAGCACAAGGCAGAGTTCGAACGCGGTGACTTCCTCGTGCGCAACGTGGTCGGTGCCGACCCCGAGTCGGGCGCGCTCGCGGTCGGTGACGAGGTGAGCGTGGGTCAAACCGTGCAGTTCCACGTGCGCGACGCCGCCGCGGCCCACGAGGACCTCCACGCGTTGCTCGCGGGCCACGATGCCGCCGAACACGATGCGAAGGGCGCATTGCTGTTCACGTGCAACGGGCGCGGGCGCAGTTTCTTCGGCGCACCCGATCACGACGCCGGCATGGTCGACGCGCTGCTCGGGCCACTCCCGCTCGCCGGCGCACTCTGCGCCGGTGAGATCGGCCCGGTCGGCGGTCGGAACTTCGTGCACGGGTTCACCGCCAGCCTCGCCCTGTTCAGCGGCTGATCACGGCCAGTCGCGATCCCAGGTAGTAGCCGCGCGCGCGCGGTCGCGTCGTAGTCTGGCTGCGACATCACGGGCGAAGGGGAAACGATGGCGGCAACCAGTACCGAATTGGGGGTCGAACAGCTCGGTATCAACGTGATCCGTGGCCTCGCCATGGACGCGGTGGAGAGGGCGGGCAACGGGCATCCCGGTACGGCAATGGCGCTCGCGCCGCTCGCTCACGTCCTGTGGACCCGGATCATGCAGTACGACGCGTCGACCCCCGACTGGCCCGACCGCGACCGGTTCGTCCTGTCGAACGGACACGCGTCGATCATTCTCTACAACATGCTCTACCTCACCGGCTACGGGGTCGAGCTCGACGACCTCCGTTCGCTACGCCAATGGGGGTCGCGGACGCCTGGCCACCCCGAGTACCGCCACCTCCAGGGCGTCGAGGTGACCACCGGCCCGCTCGGCCAGGGCTTCGCCAACGGCGTCGGCATGGGCCTCGCCGAGGCGAACCTGCGCAGCCGCTTCGGCCCCGAGGTGATCGATCACCACACCTTCGTGGTGTGTGGCGACGGGTGCCTCGAAGAGGGCGTGAGTCACGAGGCCGCATCGCTCGCCGGGCACCTCGGCCTCGGTCGCCTCGTCTACGTCTACGACGACAACCACATCACCATCGACGGTCCCACCGAGCTCGCGTACAGCGACAACGTCCCGAAGCGATTCGCCGGGTACGGGTGGCACGTGGTCGAGCTCGGAGAGGTCGCCAACGACGTGGACACGATCGAAGCGGGGATCCGCGCGGGCATGGCCGAGGCGGAACGCCCGAGCATCGTGATCCTGCGCAGCCACATCGGCTGGCCGTCGCCGAAGTACACCGACACGGCCTTCGCGCACGGCAACGCGCTCGGAGCCGACGAAGTGGCGGCGGTCAAGGACATCCTCGGGCTGCCACAAGACGACTTCTACGCGCCTGACGACGTCGTGCGGTACTACCGCGAAGCCGGTGCCCGCGGGCGCGCCGCGCGCGCCGACTGGGAGCGTCGCCGCGCCGCGTTCCGCGAGCGTGAGCAGAGTCTCAGCGACGAGTTCGACGCATGCCTCGAGCAGCGCGGGCTCCCCGGTTGGGAGGCGAAGCTCCCCACCTGGGACGCGGGCGACGCGATCCCCACGCGCCGGGCGTCGGGCAAGATCCTCGAAGCGATCGTCGACGTCGTGCCCGGGCTCCTCGCGGGTGGCGCTGACTTGAGCGAGAACACCGGCACGCTGCTCGAGGGTGCCCCCGTCGTCTCCACGCACCAGTTCGGCGGGCGCCAACTGCACTTCGGCGTCCGCGAGCACGGCATGGGCTCGGTGATGAACGGCATGTCGGTGAGCGGCACGATCCCGGCGGGCGGCACGTTCTTCATCTTCAGCGACTACATGCGCCCGGCTGTCCGGCTCGCCGCGCTGTCGCGGTACAAGACGGCGTTCGTGTGGACGCACGATTCGATCGGTGTCGGCGAGGACGGGCCCACGCACCAGCCGATCGAGCACCTCGCGTCGTTGCGGGCCATGCCCCAGCTCAACGTCATCCGCCCGGCCGACGCCAACGAGTGCGCGCAGGCGTGGCGGTTCCATATCGACGGGCAACACCCCACCGCCATCGTGCTCGCTCGGCAGAGTGTGCCCGTGCTCGCGGGCACGGCGGAGCGCTCACCCGAAGGCCTCCCGAGGGGTGGCTACGTGCTCGTCGACGAATCCGCTGCGCTCGACATCATCCTCATCGGCACCGGGTCGGAAGTCTCGCTCTGCGTCGAAGCACGCGAGTTGCTCGCAGCCGACGGGCACTCCGCGCGCGTCGTGTCGTTGCCGTGCTGGGAACTGTTCGACGCGCAAGACGCCACCTACCGCGACGCGGTGCTCCCACCCGGCGTGCCGAAGCTCGCGGTGGAAGCGGCGGCGAGCTTCGGGTGGGACCACTACGCCGACGACGTCGTCGCCATCGACCACTACGGCGCGTCGGCACCGGGTGGCACCGCCATGAAGGAATTCGGCTTCACGCCGGAGAACGTCGCGGCGCGCGCACGCGCGCTGCTCCGAGCAGGAGGCTCTCGATGACGAGCGCGATTGCACGCCTGAACGACTTCGGCCAGAGCCCCTGGTACGACAACCTGGCGCGTCCATTGCTCACCGGTGGTGGGCTCGCCCGGCTGCTGCAGGAGGACGGCATCCGCGGCGTCACCTCGAACCCCACGATCCTCGACAAGGCGATCGACGCGGGTGAGGGATACGACGAGCAGCTCGTGCAGTGCGCGAACGACGGCCTGTCGATCGAAGACACGTACTGGGCCGTGGTGCTCCACGACATCGTCGCCGCGACCAAGATCCTCGAGCCCGTGCACGACGCGTCTGGTGGCGGCGACGGCTTCGTGTCGGTCGAAGTGTCGCCCGAGCTCGCGCGCGACACCTTGGGCACGGTCGAGATGGCGCGTTCGTTGTTCGAGCGGGTCAACCGTCCGAACGTGATGATCAAGATCCCGGGCACGATCGAGGGGGTTCCGGCCATCGAGGAGTCGATCGCTTCGGGCATGAACGTGAACGTCACCCTCATCTTTTCTCTCGCCCGTCACGAGCTCGTGATAGAGGCTTACGTCAAGGGCCTCGAGCGCCTCGCCGAGAGCGGTGGCGACCTCTCGAAGGTCTCGTCCGTAGCGTCGTTCTTCGTGAGCCGGGTCGACACCGAGACCGACCGTCGGCTGCCCGAGGGCCACGAGCTGCACGGCAAGGCCGCGGTTGCCAACGCCAAGCTCGCCTACCAGCTCTTCCGGGAGCGGTTCTCGGGGCCGCGGTGGGAGGCGCTCGCATCGAAGGGCGCGCGGCTACAGCGCCCGCTCTGGGCGTCGACGTCCACGAAGAACCCTGCGTACTCGCCCACGCTGTACGTCGACGAGCTGATCGGACCGAACACGGTGAACACGCTGGCACCCGCTTCCATCGAGGTGCTGCAGAAGGGCGAGGGCAACCAGCGCCCGAACACCGTCAGCGAGCGGATCGAGGTGGCGCTGCAGGTGATCCGCGATCTGGGCCCGGCGGGGGTCGACTTCGACGACGTCACCGACACGCTCGAACGCGAAGGGCTCGACTCGTTTGCCGATTCGTTCCACGACGCGTTCAACACGATCGAGAAGCGCCGCGCCGAAGTGACCTCCTAAGCGCGCGAGAGCGCGGCGGCAGCGCGGAGGTGGTCGGTGAGCTCGTCGAGCGGGACGCGCGCGTTGAGCCCACTCGTGTTCGGCATCACGTAAGCGGGGACGGCGCCGAAGCCGTCGGGCTGCACGCCCGCCTGCGCCTTTCGATCGACCGCGGCGCGCCAGCCGGCGAGGCCGACGAAACACACCGCGCCCGGTTGGAGCCAGCGGACCAGCCGCTCGACGCGTGCGGCGCCGTCGCGGTACTCGTCGCGGGTGAGCTCGCTGGCGCCCACGCTGGCACGCTTCACGAGATCGGTCATTCCCGTTCCGTGGTGCGCGAGCGCGTGACGGGCGTCGCGATCGCGCGACGCGATCCCCGCCGCGAGCGCGGCAGGCCAGAAACGGTTGCCGGGGCGTGCGAAGCCCACGCCGGCGTCCGCCGCGTTCAGGCTGGGGTTCAGCCCGCAGACGAGGAGACGCATCCCGGGCCCGATGACATCGGGCAGGGTTCGCTCGCGCTGCACGAGCGCGTGGATCCATCCGTTGCGCGTCCCGTCGTCGAGCACGAGATCGACGATCCTCAACCCGGCGCCGTAGAGCACCTCGGCGAGCTCGTCGGGTTGCCAACGCGCGAAGAACCGCCCCGCGAAGTCGTCGTCCTCGAATGGCCCCTCCCCGTCACCGTGCATCATCGTGAGGTGTGCGGGCGCGCCCACCGCGAGCGCGTGGTGCAGCTCCATCAGCGCCCAGGGGAGGCGGACGCGCGCGATGTGGAGATAGCTCGCCCGCGCCCACGCGCCGCCCAACGCGCCGCGACGGAACGGCAGCGCCTCGAGGTCTCCTTGGAGGACGGCCCCGTCGGGCGCGGCTTCACGTGCGAGCTCGGCCATCGCGTACGCCGCATCGAGCGCGACCGCGGGCCGCGGGAGGTAGGGCAGGTGGAGGCCGGCGCCGCACCCCAGGTCGGCGACGACCGCGCCGGGCTCGACCGCGGCGCTCAGGAGCGCGGCACGATCGAGGAACCGCGCGGCGCGGTGGTCGCGCCACTCTCCCGCGCGCGCCTCGTACACCGCCACGGTGTCGTGATCCATCGCCGTAGTATCGCCGCGTGGTCAGGCAGTGAACGGCGAGATCAGGGTCGTCGAACACGTGCCGCAGGGGTTCTCGGCGCTCGTGGCCGAGGAGGCGCCCCGCTCGATCGCGCTCTCGGGGGGCGACACCGCCCGTGCCTGTTACGAGCTGCTCGCGGTGGCCGACGTCGAGTGGGGTGGCGTGACGGTGCTGTTCGGCGACGAGCGGTGGGTTCCCGTCGACGACCCCGACTCCAACGAGGGCATGGCGAGGCATGCGTTCCTCGACCGGGTCGAGCCCTACGCGGTCCGCTCCATGCGCCACGCGGCCGACACTTGGGAGGGGGCCGCGTCGGCCTACGACGCCCTCCTGCGCGAGCTCGGACCCGTCGGCTTCGTGCACCTCGGCCTCGGGCCCGACGGCCATACCGCGTCGTTGTTCCCGGGGTCGCCTGCGCTCGATGAGAACGAGCGCCTCGTGGTGACCAACCCGGCGGACGCGACGCACCCCCACGACCGCCTCACGTTCACCTTCCCGGCCATCGCGCAGGCCGAGCTCGCGGTGTTCACCGTGGACGGTGCCGAGAAGCGCGACGCATTCGCCCGCGTTCGAGCGGGCAACGCCCTCCCTGCCACGCGGGTCACCGCACAACGAGTGATCTGGCTGGTCGACGCCGCAGCCATGGGGTCCTGACGCGCTCTAGGCTGCGCACGATGTCGGGCACAGTGGATCCTGCTGCACTCGTCGACGCGCCACTGCGTGACCTCATGGCCGAGGCGGCGCGACGGCGCGACACGGTTCACGGCGCCCGGGTGACCTTCTCGCCGAAGGTGTTCATCCCGCTGACGATGCTCTGCCGTGATCGTTGCGGCTACTGCACCTTCGCCAAGCCACCGGCGCACCTCCAGAGCCCGTATCTGCCGCTCGACGAGGTGCTCGAGATCGCCCGTCAGGGCGTGGCGCTCGGGTGCCATGAAGCGCTCTTCACGCTGGGCGAGGCGCCGGAGGATCGCTACCCCGTCGCCACGGAGTGGCTCGCCGCGCATGGCTACCCGTCCACGGTCGACTACCTGGTCGCAGCCTGTGCGGCGGTGCTGGAGGAGACCGGCCTCCTCCCCCATGCGAACGCCGGCGCGCTGTCGCAGCCGGAGCTCGAACGGCTCCGCGCGGTCTCGCCGTCGCAGGGAATGATGATCGAGACGCTCGCGGCCCGGCTCTCGGAGCCCGGCGGCCCGCACGCGGGCGCGCCCGACAAGACACCCGAACGCCGGCTCGCCACCCTCGAGGCCGCGGGCCGCGCCGCGATCCCGTTCACCACCGGCATCCTCGTGGGGATCGGCGAGACGCGCGCCGAGCGGCTCGACGCGCTGGTCGCCATCCGCGACGCGCACGCGCGCTACGGCCACGTGCAGGAAGTGATCATCCAGAACTTCCTGCCCAAGCCGGGTACGGCGATGTGGCGACACGACGCGTGTGATCGCGACGAGTTCCTCTGGACGATCGCAGCCGCACGGTTGGTGCTCGGATCGCAGGTGCACCTCCAGGCGCCGCCGAACCTCTCCCAACCCGACGAGCTCGGCGCGCTGATCGCGGCCGGAATCGACGACTGGGGCGGCGTGTCGCCCGTCACGCCCGACCACGTGAACCCGGAGCGGCCGTGGCCCGCGCTCGACGCTTTGCGCGACGCCACCGAGGCCGCGGGCAAGACGCTGGCGCCGCGGCTTACCGTCTACTCCGAGTACGTGCGCGACGCCGAGCGCTGGCTCGACCCCGGTGTGCGCTTCGCCGTGCTCTGCGCGTCGGACTCCGAAGGTCTCGCGCGCGACGACAGCTGGGCCGCCGGCGGCGATATGGCACCGCCCTCACTGATTCCCGCGCTTGCACCGCCTGCGCGCGCCGGCACTCCGGTCGGGGAGGTGTTGCACGGTGTGCTCGCGGGTGAAGAGGTCGGCGTGCACGAGATCGTCACACTGCTCGAAGCGCGCGGGTCCGAGTTCCATCGGGTCGCGGAGGTCGCCGACCAACTCCGCCGCGACATCGTGGGCGACGTCGTCACCTTCGTGCGGACGCGCAACATCAACTACACGAACATCTGCACGTACAAGTGCCGCTTCTGCGCGTTCTCGAAGGGTCCGCTCTCGCTCAACCTGCGCGGCGACCCCTACCTGCTCGATCTCGAGGAGATCCAGCGCCGCGTCGTCGAAGCGGTCGAGTGCGGCGCCACCGAGGTGTGCCTCCAGGGTGGCATCCATCCCAGCTTCGACGGCGACTATTACCTGTCGGTGGCGCGCGCGGTAAAAGAGGCCGCGCCCACGATTCACGTGCACGGGTTCACCGCGCTCGAGGTCACCGAGGGTGCGCGCCGGCTCGGGATGCCGTTACGCGGCTACCTCGTGCTCGCGAAAGAAGCGGGGCTCGCGTCGTTGCCCGGCACCGCGGCCGAGATCCTCGACGACGAAGTGCGCGCCGTCATCTGTCCCGACAAGGTCAACACCGAAGAGTGGCTCGAGGCGCACCGCCTCGCGCACTCGGTTGGCCTCCGCTCGAACATCACGATCATGGCCGGCCACGTCGAACGTCCGATCCATGTCGCGCGCCACCTCGTCCGCACGCGCGACCTCCAGAAGGAGACCGGCGGGTTCACGGAGTTCGTGCCGCTCCCCTTCGTGCACATGGCCACCCCGATCTACCTGCAACAGAAGTCGCGCCGGGGGCCCACGATGCGCGAGGTGCTCCTCGTGCACGCGGTCGGCCGGATCGCGTACCGCGGCTGGGTCGACAACATCCAGGTGTCGTGGCCGAAGTGCGGCATGAAGGGCGCGCGAGAGGCGCTCCGCGCCGGCTGCAACGACCTCGGCGGCACCCTGATGGACGAGAACATCTCGCGGGCGGCGGGTGCCGAGCACGGCCAGGAGCTCGACGACAGCGACTTCCACGCCATCGTCGCACCGCTCGGCCGTCCGCTCGAGCAGCGCACGACGCTCTACGGGCGGGTCACCACGGTCGGCCGGCGGCTCCGGCCGCGCGAAGACCATGGCGTCCCCGTCAGCATCGGGGGCGTGCCGCGCCCCGTCGCGTGACCCGGCTCGACGTCGTCGGTATCGGCAACGCTCTCGTCGACGTCCTCAGTCACGAGACCGACGACTTCGTCGCCGCGCAGCAGCTCAACCGGGGCGCGATGCAGCTCATCGACACCGAGCGGGCCGAGCAGCTCTACGCGGCGATGGGACCGGCCACCGAGATCTCGGGAGGGTCGGCGGCGAACACGATGGTCGGGGTCGCGTCGCTCGGCGGCACGTCCGCGTTCGTCGGCCGTGTGAACCAGGACCAGCTCGGCGCGGTGTTCGGCCACGACCTGCGTGCCGCGGGTGTGGAGTACACCACCGCCACCGCGAGAGGCGGCGTTCCCACCGGCCGCTGCCTCATCGTCGTCACCCCCGACGCCCAACGCACGTTGAACACGTATCTCGGCGCGTCGGCGCAATTGGGGCCCGACGATCTCGACGACGAGCTCGTCGCGAGCGCGCAGGTCCTCTACTTGGAGGGCTACCTGTGGGACGAGCCCGACGCCAAGGAAGCGTTCCGGAGTGCAGCGCGCACCGCGCACGAGGCGGGAAACCGGGTCGCGTTCACGCTGTCGGACGGCTTCTGCGTCGACCGGCATCGCGCCGAGTTCCTCGACCTGCTCGAGCACGAGGTCGACGTGCTGTTCGCGAACGAAGCCGAGATCACCTCGCTCTACGAAGTCGTCGACTTCGACGACGCGCTGCAGCAGGTGCACAACCACTGCGAGATCGCCGCGCTCACGCGGAGCGAGAAGGGTTCCGTCATCGTGACGCGCGACGAGGTGCACGTGGTGGACGCGCATCGGCTCGCGGAAGTCGTCGACACCACCGGCGCGGGCGACCTCTACGCGGCCGGGTTCCTGTTCGGGCTCACGAACGGATACGACCTCGGTACGGCAGGCCGGCTCGGCGCACTGGCTGCCGCGGAGGTGATCAGCCACCTCGGGGCTCGGCCACAGACCTCGCTCGCCGGCCTCGCCCGCTCCCTCCTCGAGCCGCGCTCGCGATGAAGCTGCCGCGCTACCGCACCGGCGACGCCGAGCTCGACCAGGCGGTTGCCGAGCTCGTGGAGCGGGTTGCCGAGCCGGCGAACGCGGAGCTCGTGTTCGAGATCGTCGCGGCGGCGTTGCGCCTGGGGCTCGATCGCGCCGACCGCGGCGACCTCAAGATCGCCAACGCCGCGCTGCAGGAGATGCGGCACGCGTTCTACGTGTTCGCGCCGTACCGCACCGCGCGGAAGGTCGCGATCTTCGGGTCGGCGCGTACGCAACCCGACGACCCGCTCTATGTCCAGACTCGCGAGCTCGCCGCCGCGGTCGCGGCGCGCGACTGGATGGTCGTGACCGGCGCGGGCCCGGGGATCATGGAAGCCGGCATCGAGGGGGCCGGACCGGAGCAGGCCTTCGGCGTGAGCATCAAGCTGCCGTTCGAGGCCGCGACCTCGCAGTTCTTCGACGGGGACCCGAAGCTCATCAACTTCCGCTACTTCTTCACCCGCAAGCTCGAGTTCGTCAAGGAGTCGGACGCCTTCGTGCTCCTTCCCGGCGGGTTCGGCACGCTCGACGAGACGTTCGAGCTGCTCACGCTGCTCCAGACCGGGAAGTCGCCACCCGCGCCGGTGGTGCTCCTCGACGTTCCCGGCGGCACGTACTGGGATACGTGGCAGGCGTTCGTCACCGAGGAGCTCGTGAACACGGGCTACATCGGCGCCGGCGATCTCGCGCTGGTGTCCACCACCGACAACACCGACGAAGCGGTCGACGAGATCGTCGGCTTCTACGCCAACTACCACTCCTTGCGCTTCGTGGACGGCCGGCTCGTGCTGAGGATGCGGCGGGGTCCGTCACCGGGTGAGCTCGCCGCGCTGAGCTCGGAGTTCGCCGACATTCTGGTGCGCGGGGAGATGGAGACGATCGAGGCCACGCGCGCCGAGGTCGGCGACGGCGATCACGTCGACCTTGCCCGCATCGCGTTCTGGTTCGACCGCCGGAGCTGGGCGCGTCTCCGGGTGCTCATCGATCGCCTGAACGGCCGCCCCCGCTCAGCGCGTTGATGGCGCGCTCGACCGCGCGGCGGGCTTGCAGCACGCGCTTCTCGTCGGCGAGCGCGTTGGCGTCGCCCGCTTCGGATGCCGCGCGGAGCCGGTCGTAGGCAAGGTCGCGCAGCTCCTCTTCGATCGAGCGCAGGCGCTCCACGAGCTCCTCGGTATCAGCCACTTGGTTGCTCCTCGAGTGCGTCGGCGAGCAGTTCGGCCGGGTGACGGACGTCGAGCCCGACCGCGGCGAGGTGCATCGCGCACCCCGGGTTGGCGGAGACCACGAGCGGGTTCACGCCGCCACCCGCGCGTCGGATCGCCTCTACCTTGCGCACGCGGATCTCGGCCGACAGCTCGGGCTCGAGCGCGGCATACGCACCGCCCGCGCCGCAACACAGCCCGTCGTCGGCGGTGTCGTGGAGGCGGTACGCGGGCGCGAGCACGGTACGCACTGCACCCTGCGCCTTCTGCACGTGGCGCAGGTGGCACGGATCCTGGACGACAGCTTCGCGCCCGGTGTCACGAAGCGCGAGCGCGGGCTGCGCGGCAACCCATTCCGAGAAGTCGCTCACGCGCGCGGAGAACGCGCG
>JBBDHW010000027.1:94758-131173 GCA_040880805.1 Acidimicrobiia bacterium
CCCCCCCCCCCCCCCCTCCGGGGTGCCGAGCAGGCGCCCGTAGTCCTTCATCGCCGCGCCGCAGCCCGCGCTGTCGACGACGACGGGTGCATCACCGGGCATCGACGCAATCACTCGGCGTGCCAGACGGCGCGCCAACTGCACGCGGCCGGCGTGCACGTGCAGCGCACCGCAGCAATCGCCGCCGTGTCCCGCGAGACCCGGGCGCGCGCCCGCCGCCCGCATGACCGTGAGCGCCGCACGGTGGACGTCGCGCTGCCACGCGTCCATGACGCACCCGGTGAACAGGTAGGCGCTGGGTTGCGGGTCGCCGGTGAGGCGCGTGCGCACCGACTGGAGTGTGAGCTTCGGCAGGCCGAACCGCTGCGGCACGAGGTGGAGCCGCTGCGCGAGCCACCCCGGCCACGTGAGCGCGAGCAGCAGCCAGTGGCGCGGCAACACGACGACATAGCCCAACCACTCGGCGACACGGCGCAGCGGGCTCCGGGGCGCGGTCCGCGTGTGCGCCAATGCCTCGCGCGCGCCTTCCATCAGGTGACCGAAGGGCACGCCCGACGGGCACGCGGCCTCGCACCCGCGGCACTGCACGCAGGTCTCCATCGTGTGGCGGAAGGCGCCGTCGAGCGGGGCGCCGTCGAGCTCGACCGCCCGCATGGCGGTGATCCGCCCGCGCGGTGATGCGGCCTCGAGCCCCGTGACCCGGTAGGTCGGGCAGTGCGGCAGGCACAGTCCGCACGCCACGCACGCGACCAGCTCGTCCTCGTCGACCGGGAGCACGTGCTTGCGTTCCCGGCGACGCTGGAGGTCGAGCGGAGCCTCATACATGCGAAGTCTCACCTTCGACGTCAACCGGAGGATGAGGTTCAGGCTCGAGCTGCAGGCGGCCACGACCGAGCTTCCCGGTAGGGTCGAACGCCGCGCGAATTCGCCGCATCAACGCCAGGTTCGGGAGCGCGCGCCCGAAGCCGTCGAGATCGGGCGCGCCGGCTTCGCGCAGCAGCCAGCCACCGTGTTCCTCGGCCGCGGCGCGCGCGGCGGCAAGCCCTTCTTCGGCGTCGGTGGCGATATGGATGGTGCCGACCCCGATTTCGGCGAGCCAACGCACGCCCGTGTCACGGAGCGCGGGCGCGAGCTCACGGAGCGACGCAGGCGCGATCGAGACCCGGCCGCGATGCGGGCCCTCGGGCCACGGTGGCGCGCCCGAAACCGGCTCCGTGCCTGAACGGGAAACCGGCTCCGTGCCGGCCGCGGATCGTTCCCGCTCGACGTCGGCGGCCACGCCCTCAGCGAGGAGATGGGTGCGCTCGCCGTCCCACGCGATGCACGACGGCCGGTAGGTGCGCCGGCGCACCTCGAACGGGTCGTCGTGGGTCGTGCTCCACTCGGCGACCTCGGGCTGCGGCTGGCACCGCAGGATCACCTGCACGAGCACGCCGATCGTGCCGAACGAGCCGACGAGCAGCCGCGGGATGTCGAAGCCGCTCACGTTCTTGACCGTGGGGCCGCCGCCCTTCACGAGCCGCCCGTCGGGGGTGACGAAGCGCACTTCGAGTACCCGGTCGCGCAGCGGTCCGTAGCGAAGCCGCCGGTGGCCGGAGAGCCCGACCGCGAGCACGCCACCGACCGTGGCATCACTGGAACGAGGATCGAGCGCGCACTCCTGCGAGGCCTCGCCGAGCACCGCGGAGAGCTCGTGCACCGGGGTTCCTGCCGCGACGGTGACGGTGAGGTCGGCGGGCTCGTAGACGATCACGCCGCTCGGAGCACGCACCTCGACCGCGTGGGCGGAAGGAGTTCCACCCACTTCCCAATGCGTACGACCGCCGACCGCGACGACGTCGTCGGCGTCGCGCACGGCGGTGGTGAGGGAGGTCAGATCCACGCGCCCTCCGGTACGCGCTGGAGCTCACCGCACCGGCTCCCCTTCGGGAGGATCTTCGCGGGGTTCGCGCGCCCTGATGGGTCGAACGCGTCGCGCAGCCGTGCCTGCGCGTCGAGGTCGTCGGGTGAGAAGACGAGCGGCATCGCCTCACGCTTCTCGAGCCCGATCCCGTGCTCGCCCGACAGCACACCACCCGCGGCGACGCACGCGGCGAGAATCTCGTCGCCGGCTCGGTGGACGCGCTCCCACACGCCGGGCTCGCGCGAGTCGAACACGATCAGCGGGTGCAGGTTGCCGTCGCCCGCGTGGAAGACGTTCATCATCGTGAGCTGCTGCTCGGCCGCGATCGCGTACACCTGGCGCAGCACGTCGACGAGACGCGTGCGCGGCACGACCGCGTCGTGCAGGTAGTAGTCGGGCGCGATACGGGCGATCGCGCCGAACGCCGACTTGCGCCCCTTCCACAGCAGTGCCCGCTCGGCCTCGTCGGCGGCCACGCGCACCGTACGCGCGCGGTTCTCACGCCCGACCCGCTCGACGGCGGCCACTTGTTCCTCGACGCCGTCGGGCAGGCCGTCGAGCTCGACGAGCAGCACCGCGGCCGCGTCGCGCGGATACCCCGCGCCCACGTAGTCCTCGACTGCGCGTGTGATCTCGGCGTCCATCATCTCGAGTGCCGCGGGCACGATCCCCGCCGCGATGATCCCGCTCACGGTGGCGCCCGCGTCCTCGATCGTGGTGAAGTCGAGCAGCAGCGTGCGTACCGCGGGCGGGTTCGGCGTGAGCCGCACCGCGATGCGGGTCGCGATGCCCATCGTGCCCTCGCTTCCCACGAAGCAGCCGCGCAGGTCGTAGCCCGGGTGGTCGGGCTCGAGGCCGCCGAGCATCGTGGTGGAGCCGTCGGCGAGCACCACCTCGATCGCGAGCACGTGGGTGGCGGTGACGCCGGACGCGAGGCAGTGCGGTCCGCCCGCGTTGGTGGCGACGTTGCCACCGATCGTGCACGCCTGCTGCGATGACGGATCCGGTGCGTAGTGGAGACCGAGGTGCGTAACGGCGCGGGTGAGGTCGAGATTCAGGACTCCGGGCTCGACCCAGGCCACGCGCTGCTCCTCGTCGATCTCGAGGATCTGGTTGAGCTGCGTGGTGACGATCACGAGTGGGTCGCCGACAGGTGTGGCACCGCCGGCAAGACCGGTACCACTCCCCCGCGCGACGAACGGACGGTCGTGACGTGCCGCGATGCGCACCGCGGCAGCCAGTTCCCGTGCGTCGTGGGGGAAGCACACCGCTGCTGCGTGCCCCGAGGCCACACCCGCATCGCGGGCGTAGAGCGCGAGCTCGAGTGGTTCCGCGCGTGCTCGGTCGGTGCCGAGGGTGGCGCGGAGATCGGCGAGCATCTGATCGGTACGGTCGATACCTCCGACATTACGACGTGGAATCTCGCGGATGACACGTCTTCGCAGCTGCGACACGATAAGAAGGACACAGACGGCGACGCCACCAAGCATCGAGGAGGCCGGATGGTGCGCGCGGCGAGGGAATGGGTCAGCTTCGACGACCCCGACGAAGAACGCCGGTGGCAGATCGACGTCACGTTCCTGTTGTCGCGGTGGCAGTGCATCTTCGGGAACGGCTGTCAGGGGGTGCTCGACAAGAAGGCGCCCGAGTTGCACCAGGGCTGCTGCTCCTACGGCGCCCATTTCAGCGATCGCAAGGACCGCGATGCCGTCGTGAAGATGGCGCGGAAGCTCACCGACGACGAATGGCAGTTCGCCAAGATCGGCCGCAAGAAGGGCATCTACGCGAAGGTCGGAAAAGACGACGATGGCTCACCCGACTGGCGTACCCGGCTGGTGAAGGACGCGTGCATCTTTCTCAACCGCCCGGGCTTTCCCGCGGGCCCCGGTTGCGCGCTGCACACGCACGCGATGCGAGCCGGCGAGCACCACAGCGACTGGAAGCCCGAGATCTGCTGGCAGCTCCCGCTCCGGCGGATCGACGAAGAGCAGGAGGACGGCTCGGTGACCTCCACGCTCACCGAGTTCGGGCGTGACGGCTGGGGCGAGGGCGGCGAGGACTTCGCGTGGTGGTGCACCGAGGCGCCCGAGGCGTTCACCGCGGCCGATCCCGTGTACCGCACTCTCGACGTGGAGCTGCGGAAGATGTTGGGGAAGAAGATCTACCGGTCGGTGGTGGAGTATCTCGACGAGCGGCTCGCGGCGCCAGGCTTCGCGCCGGTCGCGCATCCAGCGGCGGTCCCGGTGACGATCACCAAGAAGCAGCGCGCAAAGAAGTAGGCGCTCAGAGGTACAGGCCGGTCTGCCCGTCTTCGCGTGCGGACGCGACGGCGTGGATGTCGCGTTCGCGCAGGATGAGGTACTCCTCGCCGCGGATCTCCACCTCGAAGCCCACATCGGGTGCGAACAGGACGCGATCACCTTCGGCGACGTTGCGCACGGTGGGCCCGACGGCGACCACCTCTGCCCACGCCAGCCGCCGGTTGAGGTTCGCGGTTGCCGGGATGAGGATCCCGCCGCGGCTCTTGCGGTCGCCGGTGTCCTCGTTGGGCATGAGGAGCAGCCGATCGGCCGTCATGCGGATCGACTGCTTGACGTCGTCGCGATCTGCCATGAACCTCAGAGGCTAGGGCCTGCCGACGAACAAGGCGCGGGTTCACGCGGCGTGTTTGTCGGCTTTCCGCGCGTGGCTACTGCCACATGCTTCGAATACCGCGACCGGCGAGCACTAGATTCGGCCGGTGGCCGACTCCCCCCAGGTTGCCGGACACCGTGTGCCGATCGCGGTGACGCCCTGGCACCTCCGTATGGGCAAGAGCGCGCTCGTCTACCTCCAGCTCACGAAGCCGCGCGTGATCGAGTTGTTGCTGGTCACCACGCTGCCCGCGATGATCCTCGCCGCGGGCGAGCTACCCCCGATCGCGCTGATCGCCGAAGTGCTCGTTGGCGGCGCTCTCGCGGCGGGGGGTGCGAACACCATCAACTGCTGGATCGAACGCGACCGCGACCACTTGATGCGCCGCACCGCGCGCCGCCCGCTTCCGAGCGGTCAGATCGCGCCGGAGCGGGCGCTCGTGTTCGGGCTCCTGCTCGAAGTCGCGGCGTTCGCGCTCCTCTGGGGCACGGTCAACCTGCTGTCGGCGGTGCTGGCGGTCACCGCGACGCTCTTCTACGTGTTCGTCTACACGATCTGGCTCAAGCCGCGGAGCCCGCAGAACATCGTGATCGGCGGCGCCGCCGGGGCGGTCCCGGTGCTTGTCGGCTGGGCGGCGGTCACGGGCGAGCTCGCGGCGCCGGCGTGGGTGCTCTTCGCCATCGTGTTCTTCTGGACTCCCCCGCACTTCTGGGCCTTGTCGTTGCGGTACTTCGACGACTACAAGGCCGCGGGCATCCCGATGCTTCCGGTCGCGAAGGGCGTCGACGTCGCACTCCGTGAGATCGTCGTCTACAGCGTGGTGGTGTTCGCGACGACGCTCACGCTCCCGCTCGTCGCCGACACCGGAGTGATCTACGTCATCGCCGCCGTCCTCCTCGGCCTCGTGTTCGTCTGGCGCTCGTTCCAGCTCGCACGCCACAGCACGCCGGAGCGCGCGATCGAGTTCTTCACGCTCTCGAACCTCTACCTCGCGACGCTGTTCGCCGCCATTGCCGTCGACACCCTCGTCCAGTCCATCTGACGCCGACGCGCCGCCGTCGCGACGCGCGCGCCTGGTCGTCGCGCTGGTCGCGCTCGTCGTGGTGGTGGTTGTCGCGGTCGTGACCGTTGTCGTCGTCACGGGGAGCGACGACCAGTCGTCCGGCTCGGGTCCCGGCGAGGTGCCGGAGGCGAACTCGGCGAAAGTGGGCGAGCTCGCACCCGACTTCGCGATCCAGGGGCTCGACGGTGGCACCGTTCGCCTCTCCGACTTCCGCGGCAAGCCGGTGGTGCTCAACTTCTGGGCCTCCTGGTGCAATCCGTGCCGTAAGGAGTTCCCGTTGTTCCGCTCGACGCTCGCGTCGAACGGCGGCGCGTACGAGATGGTCGGCGTCGACACCGGTGACCTGCGCGGCGACGGGCAGCGGTTCGCGGAGCAGCAGCACGCAGGCTGGCCGATCGGGTTCGACGCCGACAACTTGGTCGCGCGTGGCTACGGCGTGGACCCGCTGCCCCAGACCTTCTTCATCCGGCCCGACGGCACGATCGCGTCGCACGTGATTCGCGGGCTGAACAAGGCAGAACTGGATCGCGAGCTCGCGAAGATCGGCGTGAAGTAGCGTCACGTGCGTGCGACGCCCTCGGATCGGAACCGTCGCGGCCGGCGTGTTTGTGATCGTGGTCGCCGCAGGAGGCTGTGCCAGCGGATCATCGGGCGAGAAGAGGAGCCGTCGGAAGTTGACGCCGACGACGACCCTCGCGCCGACCACGACCCTCGCGCCGACCACGACCCTCGCGCCGACCACGACCCTCGCGCCCACTCTCGGATCGGGCACGACTCCCGAAGCAGCGGTGGGGGCGTACGTCCGCAGTCAGGGGCTCGAGGACGCGGGTGACTGCGTGGGCACCGACGTGTCCACGGATGTCGGCAAGTGGTGCTCGGCGCTGCGCGAAGACGGCACCGACCGAAGGACCTACGGCATCGGGCCGGTAGCGTCAGAGTTCGCCAAGGTCCTGACCCTCGAGCGGCGCGGCACGATGTGGGTCGTCACGTCTGTGACGGACTCGCCCCAACCCGGCACTTGACGCCGCGCTACTCCTCCCAGCGGAACCAGCGCGCGGCCGCCAGTGGCGCGGCGATCGCCCAGATCACGAGCACCGCGAGTTCGCCGGTCGGGAACGATCGGCCGGCTTCGAGGACACCGCGCAGCGTCTCGGAGAGCGCGGCGGCGGGCAGTGCCTTGGCGAACGTCTCGAGCACGTCGGGCAGCTTGTACAGCGGGTAGGCCATCCCGCCGAGGAAGAGCAGCACGAGGAAGAGCCCGTTCGCGATGGCGAGGTTTGCCTCGGCGCGGAGCGTGCCGGCGAGCAGCATGCCGATCCCCGCGAACGCGATCGTGCCGAGCAACAGGAGACTGACCGCCGCGACCAGGCCGCCCGACGGGTCCCAACCCAGCGCGATGCCGGTGCCGACGATCGCGATCGTCTGGAAAACCTCGAACGCGAGCACGTTCAGCGTTTTCGCCCCGAGGAGCCCCGCGCGCGTGAGCGGAGTCGACCCGAGCCGCTTGAGCACGCCGTAGCGCCGCTCGTATCCGGTGGCGATGCCGAGGCTCACCATCGCGCTCGACATCACCGCCAGCGCGAGCACGCCCGGAACGAGGAAGTCGACCGGGTGCGGGAGCGTGGTGTTCACCGCGTCGACCTTGGTGAAGAACACGAGGATGCCGAGCGGGATCGCGAGTGTCACGAGCAGGCTCTCGCCGCGCCGGACGGTGAGCAGCATCTCGACGCGTGTCTGCGCAGTCACCGCGCGCGCCTTCACTCGCTCTCCTCCCCGGTGAGGCGCAGAAACACGTCCTCGAGGGAGCCCTGCCCGGCGCGGAGCTCGCTCAGCAGCACGTCCTGGTCGTCGAGCCACGCGGCAAGTGCTGCGACCAACGCAGGCGTCGCCGGCGCGTCGACCACATAGTCGCCGGGGCGTACCTCGTGCGCGCGTGCCGCGGGCAGCACCAGCGCGTGCGCGAGTTTCTCGAGGTCGAGCCCGCTCGCGGCCGAGAAGCGCATGTCGGCGGCCGCGTTGGTCGTGAGCTCGGACGGTGTTCCGTACGCGACGAGACGGCCGTGATGGACGATGCCGACGCGATCGCAGAGCTGTTCTGCCTCCTGCATCGCGTGCGTGGTGAGCACGACGGTCGCGCCGCGATCGCGGAGCTCGCGGATCAGTGCCCAGGTGGTGGCGCGCGCGTGAGGGTCCAGACCGGCAGTCGGCTCGTCGAGGAACACGAGCGACGGTCGACCGATCAGCGCCAGCGCGAGCGACAGGCGCTGCTGCTGACCGCCCGACATGCGGCGCACCAGCGTGTGCTCCGCCTCCCGCAAGCCCACGAGGTCGAGCAGCCGGTCGGGGTCGTCGGAGTGGTCGTAGTACGAGGCGAAGAGCTGCAGCGCCTCGAGCGGGCGGATGCCCGGGTAGAGCCCACCCTCCTGGAGCATCACACCGATCTGCGAACGGAGCAGCGCGCCGTCGCGCCACGGGTCGACGCCGAGCACGCGCACCTCGCCCGCGTCCGCTCGGCGGTAGCCCTCGAGGATCTCGACGGTCGTGGTCTTCCCCGCTCCGTTGGGCCCGAGCAGTCCGAACACCTCGCCGGTGTCGATGAAGAACGAGATGCCGTCGACCGCCTGCACGGTGCCGTAGCGCTTCTCGAGCGCGACGACATCGACCGCGTGCGCGGGACTGCTCACGCTCATGAGTCGCGCCACGCGACGAAGGCGGCGAGCTCTTCGAGCGCGCGCTGCGCGTCGACGGTGATCGGCGCTTCCCTGAGCGCGACGACAGCCTCGTCGACAAGTCGTGTGATGGCGTGCTCGACCTCGTCGACGGCTCCCAGCTCCACCAGGAGGTCCTGCAGCGCACGAATCTCGTCGGTATCGAGATCGGGTGAACCCGCGCGCGCGAGCAGCTCGGCCTCGGGTCCGCTCGCCGCGGCCGCGGCTGCCGCGAGCAGTGGCGTGAGTTTGCCCTCGCGCAGGTCGTCGCCCACTGGCTTCCCGGTGACGGACGGGTCACCGAACACACCGAGAAGGTCGTCGCGCATCTGGAACGCGCTCCCGAGCGGGATGCCGAACCGGGTGAGCGGAGCCGCGAGCTCGTCGAGGCGCCCCGCGAGCGCGGCGCCGAGGTGGAGCGGCCGTTCGACCGTGTACTTCCCCGACTTGTACATCTCGATGCGCTCGGCCCGCGCACGATCGCGCCGGGTGCTGGTCGCGCCGGCGAGATCGAGGAACTGGCCGACGCACAGTTCGATGCGGAGGTCGTCGTAGACCGGCCTTGCCGCAGGGGGCGCCGACGCGAACAGCATGTCGGCATAGACGAACGCGAAGTCGCCGATGAGGATCGCGGCGCCTTCACCGAAGCGGCGCGCTTCGCCGTGAGCAGACGTTGCCGTGTGCTCGTCGACGAATCGTTGGTGCACCGACGGCCGTCCGCGGCGCGTCGACGCCCCGTCCATCACGTCGTCGTGCACGAGGGCGCACGCATGCACCATCTCGATCGCCGCGCACACGTCGATGACGACGGTGTTGTCGGGATCGCCGCCCGCGCCCACATACGACCAGAAGCAGAATGCCGGCCGGAACCGCTTTCCCCCGGCGCGGACGAGGTCTCGCAGCGCGACGAGCGGCGATTCGAGGTCGGCGTCGACCGCGCGCCACCGCTCGATCTCCGCGTCGAGCAGCGTGAGCATGCGCGCTTCGGCGCGAACACCCGCGTCGGAGAGTCCGAAAGGTTGGGACACGGCTCGCGCCATCCGTGCCGATGCTAGAGGTCCGCGCTCGGGGAGGCGGTAGCGAACAACCGGGTAGCGTGAGGCTGTGCAGCCCTTCGAGCGCCTGCGCCGCATCGCCCGGCACGCAGGCGACGACCGCACGTTGGTGGCCGAATCGGCCGACTGTCTCGCCGACTTCGACGCCGATCCGGCCGGCCTCGTGGTCACGTGCCGCCGGCTCCTCCAACACCATCCCGACTGCGCGCCGCTGTGGTGGCTCTGCGCCCGGGTGCTCGCGGCGCCCGACCCGTCGGACGCGGCCGGGGAGGCCGAGCGGCTCGTCCGCGACGACCGCACTCCGGGTCGCCTCGCCGCGCTGCTCCCCTTTCCGCACGACCGCCCGATCGCGGTGCTCGGATGGCCCGAGCTCGCGGGCGAGGCGCTGGCGTCACGACCCGACCTCGAGGTGCTCGCGGTGCGGCGTCCACACGGGGACGACAACTGGCATCGGCGGCTCGCGCGGAGCGACGCGTCGGCGCGGCCCGTTGACGCGATCGAGGGATCGGTGCTCGAGCCGTCGCACGTGCTCGTCGAGATCGAGGCCGCCAGCCCGACCCGTGCGTTGCTGCTCGACGGCACGACCGCGTTGCTCGATCAGCTCACTAGGCCGACCACGCTGGTGTGGCTGGTCGCGGGTGTCGGGCGGGTGCTGCCCGCCCGCCTCTTCGACGTCATGAGCGCGCGTCTCGAACCACCCGACGACCACGGTCTCGAGATGGTCGACGTGCAGATCGCCGACCGCATCGCGGGGCCCACCGGCCTCGAGCGCCCCGAGCACCTGAGCCGGCGCGTCGACGCCCCCGTCGCGCCCGAGTTGCTCCGGTTCGACTGAGGCGGACGGAGCTCGTGGTGGGTGACGCCGTTCTCTACGAACTGGACGATCACGTCGCGACCATCACGTACAACCGTCCGGAAGCACTCAACGCGGTCAACGGTGAGATGCGGCGCGGCCTCAACGCCGCGTTCACGCGCTTCCGCGACGAGGAGGACGCGTGGGTGGGCATCGTGACCGGCGCGGGGAAGGCGTTCTGCGCGGGCGGTGACATCAAGGACGGTGCCGGGTCCACCGGCGAGTTCGCGGGGACGTTCTGGGAGAAGCCCACCATCAACTCGTTCGAGAGCGGGTGGGAGATCTTCAAGCCGGTGATCGCGGCGGTGAACGGGTACTGCCTCGGCTACGGCCTCACGCTCGTGTCATGGTGCGACTTCGTGATCGCGAGCGAGCACGCGGAGTTCGGCTTCCCCGAGGTGCGCCTCGGCACACCCACGATCGTCGGCGCGATCCGCTTACCACAACGCCTCAACTGGCAGTACGCGATGGAGTTGCTCCTTACCGGCGACCGGATCGATGCGACGCGCGCGAAGGAGATCGGCCTCGCCGGCTGGGTCGTCCCCCACGACGACCTGATGCCAGAGGCGCGCAACCTCGCGGACCGGCTGGTGCAGGCCGCGCCGCTTGCGGCGCGCGCGACGAAGGAAGTCGCGGTGCGCACGCAGCACATGTCGTCGGTCGAAGCGATCCGGTTCGGCGAGACCATGCGCAAGGTCGCCGCCACCACCGACGACGCGGCGGAGGGCATGCGCGCGGCGCGGGCGGGCCGTCCGCCGGAGTGGCGAGGCCGCTGAGCCATGTGGAGGCATGGCAAAGGAGGGTCACGTGAGGGGCAGAATCGCCCGATGTTTGATGGTTGAACGGGATGCTCATCCCGTGACCGGTCGCGATGGACGGAGCGAGCGTGGGGAAGTCAAATCGGCGAAAGGAGGAGAACCGGAGCGCGAAGCAGGACGCAGAGTCCATCCGCGCTCTGATGCAGGCAGTCGAAGACGCGGTACGGCTGCTTCGAGACGCGGTAGTGAGCGCGAATCGCCTTCGCGCGGAGATCGAGAACCAATTCGGCACACTCGCGCAGGAAATCCGTGACGCGCTTCGTGCCGGCGCGGCAGAGCCCAACGGGCAGGTCACGTCGTCCGACGCCCCGGCGCTCTTGGAGACGCGCGCTGACGTCGTCGGCACACCGTTTGACACTGTTGTCGGCTTGGTCGCCGGCAATGGCTCGGCGGCGGACCCCGCCGAGCGCGCGGTCAGCGACGCGGTGCGAGCATTCTGGGATCTCTATCTCGAGGTTGGTGCGCGTCCTGGGCCATTCGATCTCACGGCAACACGCGCCGAGCTCTCGCAGCAGGCGACCGGCGAGATACTCCAGCAGCTGTTGACGCGCTTCGCGGCCAACAGTGCCGCGGGCTTCGTGGTACGGGGAACGACCGACGTCCCACCTCACGTCATCTCGGTGGGGAGCTCCATCGCCCTCGTGCGCGACTGCAACGAGCAGCTTCCCTGTCTGTACCGGCTCAAGGACGGAAGTCGTGTCGGCGAACACCAACCCAATGGCCGCGCGCGGATCATGACGTTGGTGCGCGAGAACGACGGATGGAAGGTCTCCGAGATCATTGACGAGGCAACCGCCGATCGCTACCTGGATGAGCTTTCGCCATCGGCTTCGCCCGCGGCCGAGCGACTTCGCGATGCAGCCCATTTCGAGGTTCCCGAGCCCGCTGAGACACCGCGGCGGCTCGGTGAAGACATGGTCTCCGACCGAATCGCCGGGTAAGAGCTCCGCGTCGTCAGGCGTGCGCGGCTTGGGCCTCGCGCACGAGGCCCTCGACCTCGTCGACCGCCCGCGCGAGCGCCGCGCCGTCGAGTGCATCGGCGAGGGGCTTTCCCCCTGCTGCTGTCAACATCGGCGCGAGTCGATTGCGCAGCCGGTCGATCGCCCACGCAACCGGCTCGCCCTCCGCGACGGTGTCCAGCGGGAGGATCCGCTCCTTCTCGTCTCCGGTGACGGTGGGCGGTTCGTAGTGATAGTGCGCGTTCGTGTTGAACATGTCGAATCGGAGATATTCATGCTCGTCGTCGGTGCCCAGGACTCGGATCGTCGGACCCGACACGTCGGTTCCGTTCTGGACCAGCGTTCGATGCTCGATCATGAACGTGATCGGGCCGGCTTCTACTCGCGCGCCGTGTTCCGCGTCTGCCATCGCCTACCTCCAGCACTCGCCGCCGACGAAGACACCATGATCCCACGTCCACCCGTCACGCGCATTCCGCGGTTTCGGCGTGCGGCACGGCTACCGTGCCCGTCCGGTGGAATCGAACGAGACCACGACGCAGTCCCAGGTCGACCTGTCGACCACCTGCCTCGCGTGCGCGTCGCCGATGCGTGAGGAGCATGCGCACTACCGCTGCCCTGCGTGCGGCTGGCGCGACTCCTGCTGCGACGGGCCGTATTGACGAATCAGTTGGGGCTCGGCGGTTCCAGCTCGAGGTCGCTGCCCGACGACTGGTCCGACGGATGACTCGGGGCGCGGTACCTGCCATCGATCTGGTAGGGCACCACGCGGGTCCGGAACCGGCGGCCCAGACGGCCGCGCACGATTGCACGGACCGGCGGGACCAGCAACAGGATGCCGAACATGTCGGTGATGAAGCCGGGGACGAGGAGCATGAACCCGGCGGCGAGGAGCAGCCCGCCGTCGACGAGGTGCGATCCCGGGACACGCCCGGCATCGAGCTCGGCCCGGATCCGGCGCAGCGTACCGGTGCCCTGACGCTTCACGATCCACAGGCCCACGATCGAGACCGACAGGAGCAGCGCGATCATCTGGCCCGTGCCGATCCACTCGGCGACCTTCACCATCACCGCGATCTCGGCGATCGGGATGACCACGACGGCCGCGAGCAGGATGAACATCGTGCCGAATTGTACCCCCGCCTCCGGCGGGTCAGGCTTCGAGCGCCAGCCTCGTGACGGTGCCGTCGTCGTCGGCGGGCGCGTCGAGCTGCTGCTGGCGGCGCACCGCTTCGATCTTGTCGAGCTCGCGCTCGAGCATCCGCTTGCGCGTGGACTCGAGGTCGTCGAAGGCGGTCCCGGCGGTCTTGAGGCTCCGGCCCACCTTGTCCATCTGCTCGACGAACTTGGACCACTGCTTCTCGAAGCCCTGGAGGAGCCCGAGGATCTCGTGGGTGGTCTGCGAGAGCCGGAAGTTGTCGACCGCCTGGCGGATGACCGCCAGCACTGCGAACAGGGTGAGCGGCGAGCAGAACACCACCTTGTTGCGCAGCGCGTCGTCGAGGATCGTGCGGTCCTGCTCCTGGATGAACGCGTAGACCGCTTCGTTCGGGATGAACAGCAGGACGCAATCGATGGTGTTCGACGCCACATCGACGTAGTCGCGTCCGGTGACCTCCTTCAGGCGCAGGCGGACGTCCTTGAGGAACTCCTTCCGCCACCGCTCGCGCTCGACGTCGGACCCGGCGTCGAGGAACTTCAGATAGTTGTTGAGCGGGAACTTCACGTCCATGTGCAGGGACAGGCCCTGCGGGAGCATGAACGTGTAGTCGGGGATGCCGCCCGAGCCGGCGATCATCTGGTGGCGGCGGTAGTTGACGCCGTCGACGAGCCCGGCGAGGCGCAGGACGTCGTCGGCCATCCGCTCGCCCCACTGACCGCGCGCGGTGGTGCTCGACAGCGCCTCGCGCAGCGATTGCGTGGTCTCGGCGAGCACCTGGGTGTTGCGGCCCGCTTCCGCGAGCTGGCTGCTGAGCTGGCCGACGTGCTCGCGGCGCTCGCTCTCGATGTCGTGCACGAGTGACGTGAGCTTCTGGAGGTCGCCACGCATGCCCACGAGCTCGTGGTCGATCAGCGACTTCTTGCCCTCGAGGTCTTGCGTGCCGAGCCGCCGCTCGGCGGTGAGCATCTGCTCGTTCATGCGGACGAGATGGTCGATCGCGGCCTTGACCGCCTCGTCGCGCTCCTCGCGCTCCGACGTGGCGTCGGCCTCGGACGGCCGGCGCCGCGAGACGACCAGGGCAACCACGAGTGCCGCGATCAACGCGGGCACGACGATCAGACCGAGCACCACCACCAGGGCTTCCATCGCGGCCTTCCTCTCACGAGAAACAAGGACAGGTCGACCGTAAACCTGGGGTGTGACAGTAACGTGCATAGGCTCTGACCTGCGCAAACGCGCGAGCGGGGTCCTCGTCCGGCAGGCGCTACTCGTCGAGCAGGCGCTCCACGATGGCGGGCCACCGCCTCGTCTCGCCGTCGCGGGTCTGGCCGCCGGCGGCGAGGAACCGGGTCATCGGCTCCCGGTGGGCGCCGGCCGCCATGAGCCGGGCCAGCGCCGCGCTCTCGGCGACGAGCGCCTCGTCGAGGGTCCCGCCGAGCGACGTGTCGACGATCTCCTTCGCCGCTGCCACCGACTCCGGTGGCATGGCGGCGATCCGCCGCGCGACCCCGTCGACGCGGTCGAGCAGCGACTGCGACGGCACGACCGCGTCGAGCCATCCGATGGAGAGCGCCTCGTCGGGGCCCACGTCACGCGCGGTGAGGATCAGATCGAGCGCGCGGCTCCGGCCGAGGAGGCGCGGCAGCCGTGCCGTGCCTCCTGCGCCCGGCAGGATGCCCATGGGCACTTCGGGCTGGCCGAGCACCGTGAGCGGCGTGCCGAAGCGAAGGTCGACCGCGGAGCAGAACTCCGCGCCCCCCGCGCGCCGCGCCGTCGATCGCAGCGATCGTGACGTACCTCGCCTTCTGCAGCCGGTCGAACGTCGCCGCCGCGACATTCGGTTCGCCGACCCGCGCGCGCGGCCCGGGCGGTGGCGCGGCGAGGATCGCCCCGACGTCGCCGTGCATGAGGAAGAAGTCGGGGTCCGCGCTGGTGAACACGACCACACGCACGTTGTCGTCCCGATCGCACTCGTCGAGCAAACCGACGAGCGCGCCGATGAACGCGCCGTCGACGAGGTTCGTGGGTGGATGGTCGATCGTGACGGTGGCAACACCACTGTCGACCGTTCCGCGCAGCAGTACCTCGGCCACGTTCAGCCTTCGTCCGCGGCGGCGGACGCGAACGCGGCGAGTTCGCGCGGCACGTCGGGACCGGCGGGTGTGTAGATCACCTCGGTCGCGCCGCGGGCCTCGGCGTGCTCGAGCCGCGACCGCACGCTCGCCCGATCGCCCGTCCACCCGGTGCCGAGCACCGCGGCACCGGCGGCGTCGAGCAGCGCGCGGTCGCGCTCCGTCAGCGTGACCACATGACCTTCGTGCACCACGAGATGCCGCTGATCATCCGGCCGTTCCGCCTCGATGCCGGCGCGCCACTCCGGACCGCCGGGCATCCCCGCGAGCGCATCCGGCGCCCACTCGTACATCGCGTGGTAGCTCGTAACGAACCACGGGCCCGCGGCGGCGCGTACGCGCTCGCTCGTCTCGTCCTCGCCGGGATCGAGCACCGTCCCGTTCACGAGCACCGCGCACGTGGCCCAGCGGGGATCCCCCTCTCCGTCGGGCGGCATGCCCAAGAGCACCACGCCGTCGGCAATCTCGTGCGCGACCGCAAACCCCTTCGGGCCGGCGGGCGCGACGAGCAACGGCACCTCGATCGGTGGTGTCGGTCCGAAGCCGGGCGAATAGATCAACTGGCATTCGGCGCCGTCGACTTCCACCACGTCACCCTGGAGCAAGGCCCGCACCTTCCTCACGTACGACGAGAGGTCGGCCCAGCGCATCGCGCGCTTGCCCATCGCCAGTCGCGCGGTGAACCCGGTGCCGAACGCCACCGCCAGCCGACCGGGCGCGAGCTCCTCGATCGTCGCGATCGCCGACGCCGTGACCACCGGGTGCCGGAGGCTCGGCACCGCGACCGCGGTGCCCACCCCGATGCGCTCCGTGGCCTCGGCAACCCGCGCCAGCGCCACCCACACGTCGCCATAGAGCGCGGGTGAGTCGTACGCCCACACGCGCGTGTATCCGAGCGACTCCGCCAGCCGCGCGTAGGTCGGAAGGTCTCGGCTCGGCGGGAACCCACACGACAACGCGATCACAATCGTCCTCCCTGTCTCGGGCGGAGACTGTCTCACATCTCGTATCGTCCCCACCATGAGCGACGAACTTCGTTTCGACGACCGGGTCGCGATCGTCACCGGAGCGGGCGGCGGCCTCGGGCGCGCGCACGCCATACTGCTCGCGGCCCGCGGCGCACGCGTCGTGGTCAACGACCTCGGCGGATCGCGTGACGGCCTGGGCGACGGAAGCAGCACGATGGCCGACGCGGTTGTCGCCGAGATCACCGAAGCCGATGGCACAGCGATCGCCAACGCCGACAGCGTCGCCACTCGCGAAGGCGGCGACGCGCTCGTCGCGCAGGCGCTGGACACCTGGGGGCGCGTCGACATCGTGGTGAACAACGCGGGCATCACGGGCCAGGGAAACTTCGCCGAGCCGGAGTCGTACCAGCGCGTGTACGCGACGCATCTCATCGGAACCGTCAACGTGCTGCGCGCGGCATGGCCCCACTTCGTGGAGCGCGACTACGGGCGCGTGGTGAACACCACCTCGGGATCGGTGTTCGGCGCGGCGGGAAGCGGCGACTACGCCGCGGCCAAGGGTGGGGTCTTCGCCCTCAGCCGCAACCTCGCGCAGGACCACGAGGGCACCAACATCAAGGTGAACGCGATCATGCCGATGGCGTTCACGCGCATGACCGCCGCCATTCCCCATCCGCCGACGGTCGAATGGTTGGAGAAGTGGTTCGCGCCCGAGAAGGTCTCGCCGTTCGTCGCGTACCTCTGTCACGAGAGCGTGCCGTGCACCGGCGAGACGTTCACGGTGGGAGGCGGGCGCGCCGCGCACGTCGTGTTCGCGCACACGAACGGCTATTTCGACCTGGACGCGAGCCCCGAGTCGTACCGCGATCACTTCGAAGAGGTGATGGCCGACGACGACCCGCGCGACACCAGCGGCTTCGCCGAGTTCGCGCGTTACGCCACGCTGCTCCCCGACCCGGGACCGTTCGCTTGACCGATCAGATCACGGGCGGACCTCTCTCGCACCTGCGCGCCATCGACTTCAGCACGGGGATCCCGGGCGCGTACTGCACGAAGCTGCTCACCGACGCGGGCGTCGACGTGATCAAGGTCGAACCGCCGGGTGGTGACCCGCTGCGCACCTACCAAGCATCGGGCGCCGCTACCACCCTCGAAGTAGGCGGGCCGCTCTTCCGGTACCTGAACGCGGGCAAGCGCTCGGTGGTCGGCGAGCCGGGCGACGCGCACGTCGAAGCACTGCTGGCCGGCGCCGACATCGTCGTCGAGAGCTTCGGCCCCGACCGCTTCGACGTCGACGGCGTGCGCGCGCGCCACCCCCACCTCGTCGTGCTCTCCATCTCGCCCTTCGGTGCGGGCGGTCCCCTCTCCGACCGCCCCGCCACCGACTTCATCGTGCAGGCGGAATCGGGCACGGTGCTCTTCCGCGGCAAGACGTCGCGCGAGCCGGTGCAGGCCGGGGGCCGGCTCGCCGAGTACGTGGGCGGGCTCTACGGCGCACCCGCCGTGGTCGTCGCGACCGCACGGGCGCGGCGCACCGGCGTGGGCGAGCACATCGACCTCTCGCTCGCCGAAGCCATGGCGATCGCGGGGTCGGTGTTCGGCGACCTCGCGCACCACTGCATGGGGCGGCCCGAGCCCACTGGCCCGTCGCGCAGCGTCGAGACGCCGTCGATCGAACGCGCCGCCGACGGCTTCGTCGGCTTCAACACCAACACCGCCACGCAGTTCCAGAACTTCCTCGTGCTCATCGAACGCACCGACCTGCTCGACGATCCGAAGTTCGCCGGACTCGGCGGCAGGTACATGAACATGGTCGAGTGGCAGGAGATCGTCGACGGGTTCATGCCGTATCACCCCGTCGAAGAGATCGTCGAGACCGCGGCCGCGCTGCGCATCCCGGTGTCACCCGTGTACGACGGCGAGACGATCCGCACGAACGAGCACGTGGTCGCGCGCGGCGTGTACCTCGACGGTCCCGACGGCCTGCCGCGCCCCCGCCGCCCCTACCGCTTCGACCACGATCCGCTCCCCGAGCCGCAATCCTCAGCGCGCCTCGGCGAGTACGACGGCACCATCGAGCCCCGAAACCGCCCGCTCCCCACCGATCCGGGCGCCGACCCGACCGCGTTGCCGCTCGCGGGGCTCAAGGTGCTCGACGTCACGTCGTGGTGGGTCGGCGCGGCAGCCACGCACTTCCTCGCGTTGATGGGCGCGGAGGTGATCCACGTGGAGTCGATCACGCATCCCGACGGCATGCGCCTCACCGGCGCCGCGTTCGGACGGCCCGACTGGTGGGAGTGGGGCCACATGTTCGCGGCGGCGAACACCGACAAGCTCGACATCACCATCGACGTGAGCGCACCCGAGGGCCGCGACCTGATGGTGCGCCTCCTCGAGTGGGCCGACGTGGTTGCCGAGAACTTCGCGCCGCGCGTCATGGAGAACTGGAACCTCGACGCCGCCGAGGTGCTCGCGATCAACCCGAAGATCGTCTACCTGCGGATGCCGGGCATGGGCCTCGCGGGTCCGTGGCGCGACCGCGTCGCGTTCGCGCAGACGATGGAGCAGATGAGCGGCCAGGCGTGGATCACCGGCTTCCCCGACGACATTCCGCTCATCCCCCGCGGCCCCGCAGATCCCACCGCCGGTCTGCACGGCGCGTTCGCCATCCTCACCGCGCTCACGCAGCGCGACCGCACCGGCAAGGGCGTGTGCATCGAGGCACCGATGATCGAGGCCGTGATCAACGTCACCGCGGAACCGGTGCTCGAGTTCGCCGCGAGCGGCCACAAGATGATGCGCATGGGGAACCGCTCGCCCCATGCCGCGCCCCAGGGCCTCTACGCGTGCCCGGGCAGCGAGCAGTGGCTCGCGATCAGCGTCGCGACCGACGACCAGTGGCGCGGCCTACGCCGCGCCCTCGGCGACCCGCAGTGGGCCACCGATCCCGCGCTCGGCACGCACGAGGGCCGGTCTGCGCAGCACGACCTCCTCGACAATCAGCTCGCCGAGTGGGCGGCCGCCCACGAGCTCGACGACGCGGTGGAGCTCCTCGTCGCGCACCGCGTGCCCGCGGCGAAGGGACGCGATCCGCGCGTGCTGAGCCGGCATCCGCAGTTCGTCGCGCGCGGCTTCTACGAAGAGATGGACCACCGGTCACTCGGGCGGTACCCGTCGCCGGGCTTCCCATTCCGGTTCGCGAGCGTCGACCACTGGCTCCACACGGCGGCGCCGCTGCTCGGCGAGCACAACCACGACGTGCTTACGCGCATCCTCGGTCTGTCCGACGACGACGTCGCCGCGCTCGAAGAAGCAGAGGTGATCGGGAACCGCCCGAAAGGCCTGTAGGTTCCTGGCTCGTGACGGAGGAAGGGATGCGATGAGCGTGGAGCTACGAGTCGTCGGCGCCGGTGTGGGCCGCACGGGTACGGAGTCGTTGAAACTTGGCCTGGAACAGTTGCTCGGCGGTCGCTGCTACCACATGCTCGAGCTCATCGCGAACCCCGACGGCTTTCGCCACTGGGTACGCGCAGCCCAAGACGACATGCCCGACTGGGACAAGGTGTTCGACGGATACGTTGCGGCCGTCGACTGGCCGGCTGCCGCGTTCTGGCCCGAGATCAGCGCCGCCTACCCCGATGCGCTCGTGCTGCTCTCTGTCCGGAACAGCGCCGAGGAGTGGTACCGCAGCGCCAGCCAGACCATCTTCTCGATCCCACCCGACAAGATGCCGGGCGACAACGCCTTTGGCGCGGCATTCTTCGCGATGATGGCGAAGCGCTTCACCGCCGATCTCGGGGACGAGGTGAAGGCGATGGCCGCCTACGAGGCTCACAACCAGCGGGTACGCGACACGGTCCCTCCCGACCGGCTCCTCGAGTGGCGCCCCGGTGACGGCTGGGGCCCGATCTGCGCCGCGCTCGATATCGCAGAGCCCGACGAGCCGTTCCCGCACGTCAACACGACAGAGATGTTCCAAGCCCGCATACGCGAGGGATTCGGTTCGCCGTCCCGCTCGGAGTGAGCGACGAATGATCAGGTGCGGTCGGCGTCCTGGGGAGTAGCGGTGGGGTCGGACGACGGCCAGACCGCGCTCGCTTCCCGGGGGCCCTCGGGGATCCCGCCCTCTTGTATGCCGTGCCGCTTCGCGCGCTTGGCGGCCTGCTTTTCCTGGCGCGCGCGCTCACGCTGGAGCTTTCCGAATGAGGTGCGTTGACGTCCGCGACCTGACATGGGGAACCTCCTGTCGACGAGGGTGTTGGGGGAGCGAACGGCTGCGAGCCGGGTATCCCGGCTCGCAGTGAGCTACCCGATGGTTAGGCGACGGGGCGCACGTTCTGGGCTTCCTCGCCCTTTCGGCCGGGGGCGACGTCGAACTCGACGCGCTCGCCCTCGGTGAGGGTCTTGTAGCCGTTGCCCTGAATCGCGGAGAAGTGGACGAATACGTCCTCGCCGCCTTCACGGGCGATAAAGCCGTAGCCCTTCTCGCTGTTGAACCACTTCACGGTGCCTTGTGTCATTTCTTGCTCCTGTTACGGGCCGCCCGAAACACGCGGATTGGTCTCACAGGGTGAAGAGAATCCCCGGGACGCTTGCCCGCAGTGCGGAGCGACAGAGAAGAACTCGCCAAGCCGTGATTTGCCACGCGTCGCGATCACGCGACCGATTGCTGAAGACACCAAGAATAGCAGCCGGGGTCCCGAACCGGTGGATCAGCCCTTGGTCCGGTGCTCCGGTCCTGTCATCCGCTGCTGAGATGCGACAGGAGCAGCTCGTTGAGGCGGTCGGCGGCTTCCTCGGGGACCCAGTGGCTCACGCCCTCGATCACCTCGAACCGGTACGGACCGTCGACGTGCGCCTCCGTCCCAACGGCTGCTTCCCGGCCGAGCGCGATGTCGTCGGTGGACCACACGTACATCGTGGGCACCGTCACGGGCCCCATGTCGGCGCGGAAGTCGTTGGCGCGATACCAGTTGAGGCCGCCCGTGAGCGCACCCGGCTCGAGGAACACGCGCACGTACTCGGCGGCCGCGTCGGCGTCGTGCAGGCCGCTCCCCTCGTACAGCGAGCGCAGCCACGCCGCGTCGTTGTCGAGGAAGAGGGCTTCCGCGCTCGGATCGCGGAACGTGAGCATGTAGGCCGATTTCTCCTGTTGCTCACCGTGCGCGATCGACTGCGCGAACGGTGCGGGGTGGGGCGTGGACACGACCGTGAGGGTGCGGAGGCGGTCGCCGTGACGGCCGGCGACGTACCACGCGACCGCGCCGCCCCAGTCGTGGCCAACGAGATGGAAGCGGTCGACGCCCAGCGCGTCGACGAACCCGATCGCGTCGGCCACGAGCTCGTCGATCCGGTACGCGTCGACGCTCTCGGGGCGCGCGCCGCTCGCGTAGCCGCGCTGGTCGGGCGCGACCGCGCGGTACCCCGCGGCCGCGAGCGCGGGGAGCTGCTTGCGCCATTCGTACGACGTCTCGGGGAAGCCGTGCAGTAAGAGGACCAGCTCGCCGTCGGGCGGGCCGTCGGCGCGCGCGGAGAAGGTGTACTCCCCCACCGTGAGATCGAGTGTGTCCATCGGTTATGCCCTCTTCTCTTCGAGTTGGGTGGCGCGACGGTAGAGATGCTCGGCGCCGAGTCGGCGGGCCCAATCCTCGAAGTCCGGGGTGGGAGCTCGCCACTCCCAGTCGTCCACCGTGCCGACGTCACCGTTCGTGCGCAACGTGGCGAGGTCGAGGAACAACGTCGCGGCGTCGCGCGCTGCGGCGAGCGTGGCCGCGAGCTTCGCGGCGCCCCGCACCTCCACGTCCCACTGGCGCGCGTCGTCGGGGATCGCGTCGAGGTGCTCGTACCGAGCGAGCACGATCGCGGTGGACTTGGCGCCCCAACCCGGGAGGCCGGGGAACCCGTCGGCCGAGTCACCCACCAGCGCGAGGTAGTCGGGAATGGAGCGCGGTCCCACGCCGAACTTGGCGCGCACACCCGCTTCGTCGATAACGGTGTTGTCGCGGCGTCGGTCGACCTGCACCACGAGCGGGTCCTCCACGCACTGCCCGAGATCCTTGTCGGGGGTGCAGATCAGGACGCGCCCCACCCGCGGATCATCGCGGGCGACGGCTGCCGCCGACGCCATGCCGTCGTCGGCCTCGAGTTCCACCATCGGCCACACGGCCACGCCGAGCGCGCCGAGGGCGTCCTCGAGCAGCGGGAACTGCGTGAGCAGCTCGGGCGGGACGCCGGCGCTCGTCTTGTAGCCGGCCCAGAGGTCGTTGCGGAACGACTCGATCACGTGGTCGGTGGCCACGCCCACGTGCGTCGCGCCCTGCTCGAGCATCGCGAGCATCGATCCCACCACCCCGCGGACGGCTGCGACCTCGATGCCGTCGTCGTCGGGGTGCGAAGGCACCCCGAAGTGATGGCGGAACAGCTCGTAGGTTCCGTCGACCAGGTGGACCTCCACGGGGAGTACGGTACCGAGCGTGAGGGATGCGGAACTCCTGGCCGAGCTCGAGCCCACCGGCGCGCGCCTCCTCGACCGCCATCTCAGCACCGCCAAGGAGTGGTTCCCGCATGAGTTCGTGCCCTGGAGCCGCGGGCGCGACTTCGCCGAGAGCCAACCGTTCGATCCATCGGAGGTCCCGCTTTCGCCCGGGGTGCGCAGCGCGCTCCTCGTGAACACCCTCACCGAGGACAACCTCCCGCACTACTTCCGCACGATCGTCGCGCACTTCGGCACTGCCGAGGTGTGGAGCGAGTGGAACAAGCGGTGGACGGCCGAGGAGGGCCGCCACTCGATGGTGCTCCGCGACTATCTCACCGTCACCCGCTCGATCGACCTCCGCGAGCTCGAGCGCGCGCGCATGGCGCAGGTGTCGCGCGGCGTCGTACCAAACCCCCCGACCATCGCCGACGGCATCGTGTACGTCGCGCTGCAAGAGCTCGCCACGCGCATCGCACACCGCAACACCGGCAAGCTGCTCGGCGACCCGGCCGGAGAGGCGATCATGAGCCGCGTGGCCGCCGACGAGAACCTCCACCACCTGTTCTACCGAGACCTCGTCGCCGCCGCGATCGAGATCGACCCGTCCACCATGGTTGCCGCGATGGAGCGTCAGGTCTGCCATTTCCAGATGCCGGGCGCCGGGATCCCCGACTTCAGCAAGCATGCGCGCGCGATCGCCGACGTCGGTGTGTACGACTTCGCGTCGCACCACGACCAGATTCTCGTGCCGGTGATCTTGAAGCACTGGCGGATCGAGCAGCTCCAGAACCTCAAGGCCGCGGCCGAGCAGGCCCGTGAGCGGCTGATCCAATACATGGATCGTCTCAACCTCGCGGCCCAGCGCATGCTCGCACGCCGCGCGCGACGAGCGGCTGCCGCGATCTAATCGCGTCAGAGCTCGACCCAACCGGTGCGCACGCGCCATGCGCCGCCGTCTCGGAGATGGCGCACGATTGCCCGCTCGAGCCGAGTGCCCTGGGGCGGCAGGTCGAGGTCCGGTTTCTTCCCGTCGAACACGAATTCGAACACGTCGTCGTTGCCGGGGCTGGCGCCGGGAATCATGCGGAAGCGCCGTTGGAAGCGCACGATGTTGCTGTCGGCGGGCAGGTAGTCGGCCAGCTGGTCGTCGAGCAGCCACGACGTGCACACGGCGACGCGGTAGTGGTGGTCGGGGAAGTACCGGTCGAAGAACTCGCGTGCGAGCGCGAACGACGCGTCGCACTCGGTGGGATCGAGGGGGCCGGCTCTGCGGATGTGCACGCCCAGAGCCGGGTCGCCGTGCGCGAAACCGGCCTCGAGTTCCTCGAGGGTTCCGGCTTCGTACCAGACGGAGGAGCGGTTGAACTGGAGCCGTCCGAGCTGGAAGAGCTGGCCGGTGAAGTGCTGGGTCAGCCAGTGCTGTTCGGTGTCGAGCCCGCGCCGGCCGGAGACGCGAGCGCGGATTGCCATGCGGCCGCCGACGTCGGCGAGCGTCGCCCACAAGATCGCGCTGGCGATCTCGTGATCGACGTACCACCGCTCGATGTCGGGAACCGCGGCGAGGAAGATGGCGACGTAGAGGTACGGCGCGAGCGGCTCGTCGGCGTCGGCGAGGGACGGCCACCGCAGCCGGCCGGGCTCGCGGGCTCCGATGCGTCGGACCAACTGTGTGTAGCAGCGCGCGACCAACCACCGCGCGTCCGAGTCGTCGTGGATCGCGGGCAACCGATCAACGATGTCGTCGACGGCGCCGGGTGGCACGGCGAGCCGACCGAGAAGCTCGCGTGCGGTGTTGCGCTCCGGGAGGACGGGCTCGATCGGGTCGATGGCCTCGAGCTCGTCGAGCAGCGCCGCGTTGCTCTCGTTGATTCGGAACCGGTCGCGTACCGATGCTGCAGAGGCCACGTCGGAGATTGTTCCAGTTGACCGTGCGTGAAGGCGCCGTCAGACTCGGGGCATGAGCGAACTTCCCGTCAAGATGCGCGCCGCGGTCCTCCACGGCCAGATGGACCTCACGATCGAGGAGCGGCCGGTGCCAACAGTTGGTCCCCGCGACGTGCTGCTCGCGGTGAGCCACTGCGGGGTGTGCGGCACCGACCTCCACTACGTCTTGGAGGGCTGGGGCAATCCGTCCGACAGCATCGAAGGTCATGAGTTCAGCGGACGGGTCGTGGCCGTCGGTGCCGCCGTCGAGCGATGGAAGGCGGGCGACGAGGTCGTCGGTGGCCCGTCACCGCGCTGCGGCGAGTGCGAGTACTGCCGATCGTTGCGGCCGTCGCTCTGTACCGGTCGCGGCCAGTTCGGCGACGGGCACGGCGACTACCACGGCGCGTTCGCCGAGTACGTGCTCGTACGCGAGAACAGCATCGTCGCCATTCCGCCCAACGTTTCGTTGCGCGCCGCCGCGCTCTCCGAACCCCTTGCGGTCGCGCTGCACGGTCTCACGCAGGGGGGTGTGCACGCCGGGCAGCGGCTGCTCATCACCGGTGGCGGTCCCATCGGAACCCTGTCCCTCGCGGCGGCGCGCGCACGCGGGGTCACCGACATCGTGGTGAGCGAACCGCACCCGAAGCGTCGTGCGTTGGCCGAACTCCTGGGCGCGGTGACGGTCGAGCCCGACGAGCTCACGGTTCCCGCCTACCCCGGTGCGCTCGTAGACGAGCCCTTCGACGTTGCCCTCGAGTGTTCCGGACGGCCGAAGGCCATGGAGGTCGCGCTCGGGCAGCTGAAGCGCGCCGGCACCATGGTGCTCGTCGGCGCGGGCGTCGAGTATCCGCGGCTCAACACGAGCCGGATCCTGCTCAACGAGCTCGTGATCACCGGCGCGTTCGTGTACGACCACGATGGTTTCGAACGCGCGCTCGAACTGCTCGCCCGTCGCGACTTCCCCACCGATCTCCTGATCGAAGCAAACGACGTGCCGCTCGACGGCATCTTCGAGGCGATCCAGCAGCTCGGCTCGGGCGACCTCGCGGCCAAGGTGATGATCGTCCCGCCGAAGAGTTGACGCACGGGCGGACGCGCGACCGCGCCCCAGAACGGGCTTGCTCTCAGGTGGTCATCGCAACGCCTCGTCGGGTGCTTCGGGGTGGCGGGCGGGTAAAAGCGCGCGTTTTGGTGCGGAAACCGCTCCCGAATGCACACTTTTCGGACGTCGAATGCCAGGAAGCTGCCAGCGCCTACAGCGGCTATCGGTTCCGCTTCGCAAGGCGAAAGGCAATGAACCCCGGCTCCATGCCGAGTTTGTCGTGGTCGTCGGTGTATTGATCAGCCATCTCTGGCAGAGGGAGTGGCTCGACGACACGCTCGATGAGGAACCCGGCCTCGGAGAATTCGGAGGCGGTCTTCGAGAGCGGCAGTCGCCAGTAGCGCACCTTCCAGCCACGCCTCCAGGTTTCGAGTACGAGGGAGACGTCGAAGTAGCTGCCGCCGTGAGCTAACCAGTCTCGGGTCGGATGATGCGTGGAGACGATGAGTCTCCCGTCGGGTCGCAGAACTCGGTGGATCTCGCGCAACGCCCCGACTCGGTTGTCGAGGTGATGAATGACGAGGGCCATGACGGCGATGTCGAACGACTCGGGCGCGAGCCAATCCAGCGGGGACTCGAGGTCATGCGTCTGGAACGTGGCGCGGTCAGGAACCCGCTCGCGGGCCAGTTCGACCATTGTGGAACTGGCATCCACGCCGGTGACCTCCTTCGCCCCGCGTGCGACGAACTCCTCGGCATAGAGACCGGGTCCGCATCCAACGTCGAGCACCTCCAAACCCCGCACGTCGCCGCAAAGATCGAGCACGGCGGGCCGGTCATACATCGCGTTGTACGCGCCGGTCGCTGCATGACGCTCGTAGTCCCGAGCAATCGGGTCCCAGAGCGGCGGTTCGTCAGTCGCCACAGGGGCAGATCATGGCGCAGGCCTAGGGGTCGCCGCTCGCTCCGCCTCCACCCGCCCACGCGGCGGTGATCCGCGCGTGCGCGTCGCGATACGTGAAGTAGTCGGGGCGCAGGTGCGCGACCGCGCACTCGTCGCCGCGTTCGCACTCGCCGACTCCCGGTGAGGACTCGACGAGCTCGCCGGGGCAGGTGGGGCGCTGATTCTGGACTGTCACGCCGCAGAGCTTAGAAGCGGCTCGCACTCACAGATCGAGGTGGAGCCGGATTGCCCGATCGAGCTCATGGAGGAGGTCGGCGGGCAGCTGGCCCGCGACCGCGCCGATCCGGTCCAGTGCCACCGATCGAATCTGTTCTGCGTGGGCCTTGGAGTCATGCGCGAGTGCACACCGGTCCGCAGGGAGCAGCACCTGGAATGGGTAGACGCGACGCACGTTCGTCGTGACCGGCACAATGGTCACGACACCTCGGCCGAGTCGCTGTGCAGTTCCGTTCGCGCCGTCGTTGCTCACGATCACCGCCGGGCGGCGCTCGTCGGCCTCACCGCGGCGCGCCGGATCGAGGTCGACCCACACCACGTCCCCGCGAAGCATCAGCGGGCGACGCCCTCGAGGCCATCGGCGTCGGCCGCTGCCCACAACTCGCGGTCGGAGTCGGCCCATTCAGCCCACGCCGCCGCGTAGTCGTCGCCGAGCTCGCTCGCGCGCAGCAACGACACCGCGCGCTGGACCACGCCCGACCGGCTTTCTACGCCGTGCTCATCGGCGTACTGGTCGATGAACTCGACGTCGGCGTCGGGGATACTCACGCTCAGCTTCAGGAGGGACGCGACCGCGCAGCGCTTCACTCGATGTGCTTGCGGCTCTGGAGCGCACGCTCCTCGAACTGGTCGAGTCCGCGTTCGACGATGCGGTCGTGCGCCCACGACAACGCGGGGCGCGCGATGGTTGCGAGCGGTCGGAGCAACGACGAGCGTACGTCGAGCGTCCACGCCAACCGTGCCTCGCTCCCGTTCGGTGTGACACTGAGCTCGAGTTGGGCCGGTCCAACAAGGTCGCCGGTGACCCGCGTGACCAGCTTGCGCCCGGGGACGGCTTCGTCGACGTGGATCGTGCACCGCAGCTGGTACGGGAGTGGCGCCTGGATCAGGAGGTACGCGATCGCTCCCCCGATGAAGCCGTCGCCGTCGATCTGGAACTCCCGGAGCCATGGCCACCACTCGCGGTACTCGTGGGTCTGTTCCAACGTGGTCCAGAGTTCCTCGGGAGTCACCGCGAAGCTCCAGGCTCGGTCGAACCGGAACGGCGTCGCCACGTGAGTTCTTAGGTCCGCGCCAGGAGTGGAGATTGGCGGTCACCGGGCGCGGCCACCGCGACCGATGGCCCGGTTCGCTCGAAGCAGCCGAGCGCGAACACGACGGTGGCGGACCAAACCGCGGTAGCGCCGGCGATGTGGATGCCCACGAGCAGCGCGGGGATGTCGTTGAAGTACTGCGCGTAGCCCACGCCGGCCTGCGCGACGAGGACGATCAGCAGCACCGTGAGGCGCGTCTGCACGCTCCTCGGCGCGCGGTCGATGTGCACGAGCCACAACGTGATCAGCACGAGCCCGAGGAACACCATGACCGTCGTGCCGTGCACGCGCGCGACTTCGGGGATCCGGAGGTCGAAGCGGGTCACGTGGTCCTTGTTGCCTCCCCCGCTGTGCGGCCCCGCGCCGGTGACGACGGTGCCGGCGACGAGCACCAGCACGGCGACGACGAGCAGCGATCGGCTCATGGCGACGATCCGCGCGGTGACGATCCGGTGGTTCTCGGTCGCGTCGTCGGGCTGCCCCGCACGTCGGTACAGCACGATCGCGTTCGTGAGGAGCACGATCGACACGAGGAAGTGCGCCATCACGAAGCCGGGCTTGAGGTCGAAGAGCACGGTGAGACCGCCGAGGACGGCCTGGGCGAACACGCCGACGACGAGCCCGACCGACAGCCACACGAGGTCGCGCCGCCGGGGCGTGCGCACGAGGCTGCCGAGCACCGCGACGATCACCGCGATCGACACGAGCCCGGTGAACATGCGGTTCACGAACTCGACCATCGCGTTGTAGTCCGACGCCGAGTGCGGCGTGAGCCGTCCGGCCGAGCAGTTCGGCCATGAAGGGCAACCGAGACCCGAATCGGTGAGCCGGACCGCGCCGCCGGTGACGATGATGATCGCGAGGAGGATCGCGGCCACGAGCGTGACGCGCTGGTAGGCCCGGGGGCTCAGATGCGGGACCCGCATGGTGAGGGCGATGGTACCTACGCGGGGTCCGCGGTCAACACCTCGAGGGTACGGCGCTCGGTCCACTCGAGATGGTCCCACTCCTGAGTGAACGAGTGGTACGCCAGGTGCGCCAGTCCGATGTGCACCTCGTAGCACCGCAGCCGCGCCGCGAGATCGGGTACCGCGAGCCCGATCGCGTCGTAGTGCCGGCGCGCCGCCCGCCCGACGCCGACAGCGTCGAGGCCCGGGTAGAAGGGTGCCCAGAACGTGAGCCAGGCGAGGTCGTACAGGAAATCGCCGTAGAGCGCGCAGCCCCAGTCGAACACCCCGCTCACGCGGTCGCCGGCAACGAGGACGTTCCCGTACAGCAGGTCGGAGTGGAGGAGATGGCGGATCTCCGGGCACGCCTCGACCAGCGAGGCGAGCTCGTCGAGCGTGCGGTCGAACGTGCGCGCGACGTGAGGTCGACGGTCGAGTTGGGCGCGCCACCCGCGCACGGGGTTCGCGACGAGGGTGGGCTGGTCGTCGCCGACCGCGAGGAGGTACCCGCGCCACGTGTCGTGTTCGCCGTTACCGTCGGGGAGCTGTGGGCCGAACCCGGTCGTCGACGAGAGGTCGATCCCCCGCATGGCGTCGAGCGCGCCGAACAGCGACGGGAGCGTCCGGAGCATCCGGTCGACATCGAGCTCCTCGAGAATGTCGCCGTACACGCGCTCGGAGATCGCGTACGCGGAGCCGTTCGCCTCGCCGATCTCCAGCACCCGTGGGATCGGGAGGTCGGGCGACGAGTGGGCCGCGTACATGCGGTCCTTCTCGAAGTTCCAGGCCTGCTCCGCGAACCGGATCACCAGGTCTCGCCCGTCGCGCCGGAAGAAGTAGGCCTGCGACCACGCGCCCTGCCGGGGCGCGGCCACCACGTCACGCACGCCGTCACCAAGGTGTTCGGCGAGGAACTCCCCCGCCGCGGCCTGATCGACGGCGGGCCGTTCCACGTCAGCGCCTGGCGCGTACCGCGGCTCGCCCGCGGGTGGTCGCGTCGAGCACGACCTTGCGGAGCCGGAGGCTCACTGGTGTGACCTCCACGCACTCGTCGTCGGCGATGAACTCGAGCGCCTGCTCGAGGGAGACCGGGCGCGGGGGCACCAGCCGAACCAGCTCGTCGGCCGACGCGGCGCGGTGGTTGGTGAGCTTCTTCTCTTTCGTGGGGTTCACGTCGATGTCGCCGGGGCGCGCGTTCTCGCCCACGATCATCCCCTCGTAGACCTCGACGCCGGGACCCACCACGAGCTGGCCGCGCTCCTGCAAGTTCATGCACGAGTAGGCGGTCGTCATGCCGCGGCGGTCGGCCACGAGGCTGCCCGTGGGTCGCGTGCGGATCTCGCCGTGCCACGGCTCGTAGCGGTCGAACACGTGGTGCAGGAGCCCGGTGCCGCGTGTCTCGGTCATGAACTCGGTGCGGAAGCCGATGAGGCCGCGCGCCGGCACCAGGTAGTCGAGGCGCACCCAACCGGTGCCGTGGTTCACCATCTGCTCGAGCCGGCCCTTGCGCAGCGCGAGCAGCTGCGTGACCACCCCGAGATAGTCGTCGGGCACGTCGACCGTGAGTCGCTCCACCGGTTCGTGCCGCTTGCCGTTCACGTCGCGGGTGACGACGTCGGGCTTGCCCACCGTGAGCTCGAACCCCTCGCGCCGCATCATCTCCACGAGCACCGCGAGCTGGAGCTCACCTCTTCCCTGCACCTCCCAGGCGTCGGGGCGGTCGGCGGGGAGGACGCGGAGCGACACGTTGCCGACGAGCTCGGCGTCGAGGCGGCCCTTCACGAGGCGCCCGGTGAGCTTGGAGCCGTCCTGGCCCGAGAGCGGCGACGTGTTGATGCCGATCGTCATCGAGAGGCTCGGGTCGTCGACGTGGATCACCGGGAGCGGCCGGGGGTCTTCGGGGTCGGCGAGGGTCTCGCCGATCGTCACGTCGGCGAGCCCGGCGATGGCGATGATCTCGCCCGGCCCCACTTCGGTCGCGTCGACGCGATCGAGTGCCTCGGTGACCGACAGCTCCGTGATCCGAACGTTCTGCATCGTGCCGTCGGCCCGGCACCACGCGACCAGGTCGCCCTTGTGCAGCGTGCCGTGGCGCACGCGGCACAGCGCGAGGCGTCCGACGTACAGCGACGCGTCGAGGTTCGTGACGAGTGCCTGGAACGGGTGCGTGGGGTCGTACTCGGGCGCGGGGATGTGGTCGAGCAGCATCTCGAAGAGGGGTTTGAGGTCGTCGACGCCCGCAGTCTCCGTCGCCGCCAGGTCCGGATCGTCGGCGTCGAGCGACGCGCAACCGGTGCGCGCGTTGCAGTAGACGATGGGGAAGTCGATCTGGTGCTCGTCGGCGTCGAGGTCGAGGAACAGTTCCTCCACTTCGTGCACGACCTCGGCGATGCGCGCGTCGCTGCGGTCCACCTTGTTCACCACGAGTATCACCGGGAGTCGCGCTTCGAGCGTCTTCCGCAGCACGAAGCGCGTCTGCGGGAGCGGCCCCTCGCTCGCGTCGACGAGGAGCAGCACGCCGTCGACCATCGTGAGCGCACGCTCCACCTCGCCACCGAAGTCGGCGTGGCCGGGAGTATCCACGATGTTGACCTTCACGTCGCCGTATCGAACGGCGGTGTTCTTGGCGAGGATCGTGATGCCCTTCTCGCGCTCGAGGTCCATCGAGTCCATCACGCGGTCTGCCACCTCTTGGTTGGCGCGGAACGCGCCCGTCTGGCGGAGCATGGCGTCGACGAGGGTGGTCTTGCCGTGGTCGACGTGCGCGACGATCGCGACGTTGCGGAGGTGGCTTGCTCGGGATTCGGCGCGCGCGGGCACTCGGAGCCTTTCGTGGCGAGAGGCTTCCATGATACCGGCCGCGTCGTGCAGAGTACGCACGTGCGGAACTGGTTCCATGTGCGATCCGAGCTGCCGCGGCCCGACCGGCCGGCGGGTTACGACGACGACGTGGAGTACAGCGAGGCGCTCGTGGAGCACTTCGTCGACCTGTTCACCGAGCCGGGCGACGTGGTGCTGGATCCGTTCATGGGATTCGGCACCACCTTGATGGTCGCCGAGCGGATGGGTCGGCGGGCGATCGGGATCGAGATGCTGCCCGAACGGGCCGAGTACGTGCGTGGGCGCGTCGCCGACCCGGCATCCGTCATCACCGGAGACGCCCGCGAGCTGCGCTCCTTGGGGATCGGCGCGATCGACTTCTCGATGACGTCGCCCCCGTACATGACGAAGGACAACCATCCCGAGAACCCGCTGAACGCGTACGAGTCCCTCGACGGCGATTACGACCGCTACCTCGTCGATCTCCGCGACGTGTACGTGCAGGTCGCCGAGCTCCTGAAGCCCGACCGGGTGGCCGTCGTCAACGTCGCCAACATTAGATATGGAGGTCCCGAGATCACGCCGCTCGCGTGGGACGTCGGGCGCGCGCTGTCGGACGTGCTGCACTTCGAAGGCGAAGTCGTCGTGTGTTACGACATCGAACCGCCCGAGCTGACGAACGACTACTGCCTGGTGTTCCGGAAGCAGCGGACCCGAACGGAGGGTTAGCGTGCTCCGATGGCGACGGCATACGACGAGTTCGGGCTGTTCCACGAGAACGCGGAGGAGTGGGGTCTCCCCTACGACGGCCCACCGATCGTGCGGCGTGAGCGCGTGGAGGTGGCGCCGGGTCGGTCGCTGAGCGCGCTCGTGTGGGGATCGGCGCCGCCCGAGATCGTCTTCCTCCACGGCGGCGCCCAGAACGCGCACACGTGGGACACCGTCGCGATGGCCCTCGGCCGCCCGCTCGTCGCGATCGACCTTCCGGGGCACGGCCACTCCGACCCGCTTCCCGACACGCCGTTCGCCCCGCGCGACTTCGCGGCCGACGTCGAGGTCGTCGTTCGCGCGCTCGCGCCCGACGCGCGCGGGGTGGTCGGCATGTCGCTCGGCGGTCTCACGTCGATCGCGCTGGCAGCGCGCACACCCGATCTCGTGCGCAAGCTCGTGCTCGTCGACGTGGTGCCGTCGATCAACCTCGAGCGCGCCGCGCCCATCGGCGAGTTCGTGAACGGGCCGGTGAGCTTCGCGTCGTTCGACGAGATCCTCGAGCGCACGATCCAGTTCAACCCGACGCGCTCGGAGTCGTCGCTACGCCGCGGCGTGCTGCACAACTCGGTCCAGCGCGACGACGGCACGTGGGTGTGGCGCCACCAGATGCACTGGGCGCCGGGCGAGCGGAGTGAACGCGAAGCCGTCGCACTGCCGGAGTTCGACACGCTGTGGGACGACCTGGCGGGTCTGCGTGTGCCGGGGGTGGAAATTCCGGTGATGCTGCTGCGGGGGCTCGCGCCGAGCTCGGTGCTCGACGACGACTCGATCGCGCAGTTCGGCGAACGCCTGCCCAATGGGCGCGTCGAGGAGATCGAGGGCGCGGGGCACAGCATCCAGGGTGACCAACCCGTCGTGCTGGCTCAGCTCGTGGGCGAGTTCCTCGACACCGCCGACGCCTGACGCCCCCCGAGCAGCCGCGCCGCGACTGCCGCGATCGCCCCGCACACGACCGCGGTGACGTACGCGGGCACCACGACGATGACGAGCGTTCCCACGAGCTGGTCCTCGAAGCGCAGGTCGGTGCTGTTGTAGGCCACGATCACCAGGACGAGGAGCGGCACCGCCCCGATGAGCGCCGCGAGCGCTCCCGCCCCGATCCGTTTGGTGATCCATCCGGTGATCACCGCACCGAGGGCGAGCCCGAACCCGCCACCGAAGGCCCAGAGCACAGGCTCGGCCACGTTCCTGCGCCCCGGGCCGTTCACGGTCGACTCCAACGAGGCCGCGAGCACTGTGAGGAGCAGCGTGGCGACGACGGCGATCGCGGCGCCCAGCCACACCGCACGCCAGTCCTCGGTCCGCATGTGGGGCAGAATAGGTGGCATGACGACGACACCTGCAGCCACCACCTCTCCGTTCACGCGGATGGACGAGTCCACCGCCGACGAGTGGGCTGTGATCGCCCGCGAGTCCATGGCCAACCGCGACCGCATCGCCGAGCGCGTGCTCGGCCTGCTGCGCAGCCTCGACGAGATCACCGACGGCTTCGCGGTCGACCAGCTCACGCACTGCCTGCAGACCGCGACCCTCGCGGAGCGCGCGGGCGCCGACGACGAGCTCGTGATCGCGTCGCTGTGCCACGACATCGGCAAGGCGGTGAGCGTTCCCAACCATCCGCGCATCGCGGCGGAGATCCTGCGGCCGTACGTGCGCGAAGAGGTGCGGTGGGCGATCGAAGTGCACCAAGACTTCCAGGGCCGGCACTACTACCACCACCTCGGCGGCGATCCCACCGCGCGCGAGCAGTACCGCGGCCACCCGTCGTACGCGCTCGCGGAGCGCTTCGCCGACGAGTGGGACCAGATCGCGTTCGATCCCGCGTACGACACGCTGCCGCTCGAGCACTTCGAGCCGCTCGTGCGCGAGGTCTTCTCGAACCCCAGCTCGTTCTGAGCACGTTCTCGCGTTGATGCTCATCCCGTTTCCTGACGACTGGTCGCGCGCGCTCTGCGTCGTCGCGCATCCCGACGACCTCGAGTACGGGATGGCGGGCGCGATCGCGAAGTGGACCGCGGCAGGGCGTGAGGTGTCGTACCTGCTGGTGACGCGCGGCGAGGCGGGCATCGACGGCATGTCGCCGGCGGAGACCGCGGTGGTCCGCGAAGCCGAGGAGCGCGCGAGTGCGCGTGTCGTCGGCGTGTCGGCGGTCGAGTTCCTCGACGGTCATGCCGACGGGGTCATCGAGTACGGGCTGCCGTTGCGTCGCGACCTCGCGTACGCGATCCGCCGTCACCGTCCGGAGGTGCTCTTCGGGTTGAACCAGCGCGACTCGTGGGGTGGGCGGTCGCGCAACTCGCCCGACCATCGCAACGTGGGCCTCGCGCTGCTCGACGCCGCGGGCGACGCGGGGAACCGGTGGGTGTTCCCGGTCGATGGTGTCGAACCGTGGAGTGGCGTGCGGCTCACGGCGTTCAGCGGATCACCCGAGCCCACGCACTACGTCGACATCGGCGAGCACATCGAGACCGGCATCGCCAGTTTGCGTGAGCACGTGACGTACATCGAGGGGCTCGGCGGATCGTTCGACCCCGACGCGTTCCTGCGCGGCAACGCGCGCGGCGCGGGAGAATCGGTGGGCTGCGAGTACGCGGTCACCATCGAAGTCTTCGGGGGCTGACGAGCGGGACCAGGCGACACCTCCAACTATCACTTGACGATATATGTCAACTACTGCCGCTCCCGATCGCGCATTTCCACATCCTCGTCGCCCTCACCGGTGGCCAGCAGCACGGTTACGCGATCATGGGTGAAGTCGAAGAGCTGTCACGCGGCACGGTGAAGATGGGCCCAGGCACGCTCTACGGAACCCTCAAGCGTCTCGTCGACGACGGCTTCGTCGAAGAAGTCGACGGCCGGCTGCACAAGCCCGAGGACGAACGCCGCCGGCGCTAGTGACCGCGCTTGGCCAGCGCGTGTGCGTGGCGGAAGCCGATCGCCTGACGCACCTCGCCAGGGTCGCGAAGAACAACCTGCGCCCGGAACTGACGTGACGTGAACACCGACCGGCGCGTGTACCGGAGCCTGTTGGTGCTGTACCCCAAGGCATTCCGCGACGAATTCGCTCCCGACCTCGCCCAGACGTTCAGCGAGCTCGTGCGCGACCGCGGGGCGGCGAACGCCTGGCGTCGCACAATCGTCGACCTCGCGGTGACTGTGCCGCGCTACCGACTGGAGACCACCATGAACTTTCAGAAGCCGAGCACCGTCTTGAACACGCTGATCGTGGCACTGGCGCTTGCGGGGTATGGCACGCTTGCCGTCGGTGCGTTCGTCGGTCTCCCCCTCCTCGCACTCGCGGTGCTCCTCGGCGTGACGCAACGTTCCCAGCTCGCGCGTTCACTGCGCCACGAGGTCCCAGTACGCAATGTCGGCCACGGGGTCGTCGCCCCGTGCGGCTTCCCAATCGACGACGCCGGTGATCGGTTGCCTTCCACGAGCAGATGCTGCAGGGACCAGTCGCCGTGCACCAGGGTCGACCTCCAGTTCTCGCGGTGTCCGCCCGACTACTCAGCGATCGTAGGTGTCGTACCCCCGTGTCATGATGCGAGGACTTCCCCGGACTTCCCCGTCGATGTGTTCGTCTCGAAGGGAGAACCCGGTGTCCGAGGTCCGTCAGCTCGCCGAGCGCTTGTCTGGTTCGCTCGCTGCGTTCGAGCCGGGCCGGTACTCAGGTGCTGATTGCGCCGAGCTTGCCGAGCTGTTCGCCAAGACCGCGAAGTGCTGTGAGACGGCGAGCGTGCGGGCGGCAGCTCGGGCGGCGGAATGCGGGGCCCATCGCAGCCGGGGCGACGCCTCAGCGGCCGACTGGTTGGCGCGAGCGGGCGGGTCCTCCACCGGCCAGACGAAGGCCGCGCTGGAGACGGTGAAGGCACTCGACGCGTGTCCGGCCACGAAGAACGCGC